>NZ_RHQR01000004.1:0-232530 GCF_003936645.1 Pseudomonas sp. p106 | reverse complement strand
GCCGACCACCGCCTCGTTGAAGGTGATGGTCACCAGCGATGTCTCGCCTGCCGCCAGTTGGCTGTCGGCCACCACGATGGTTGCTGTCGGGCGCTGGGTGTCAATGGCGTAGTTGTTCGAATCGGTGGTGCCGACACCGGCGTTGCCGCCCTGGCCGACCACGCCGGTATTGTCCAGGCTGATGAGGTTGGTGGCATCGGTGATATTGCTGGTGGGCGTGAAGGTGGCGGTCCAGGTGATGCCGCCATCGGTACTGGAAACCATGCTCAGGGTGCCGTTATTCACCGTCAGGTCGGCATTGTTGAAGCCGGACACCGCCTCACTGAAGGTAATGGTCACCAGCGACGTCTCACCAAGGCGCAACGCAGTGTCAGCCACCACGATGGTTGCCGTGGGGACAATGGTGTCGACCGAGAAGTTGCCCGACGAGGTGGTGCCGCTGCCAATGTTGCCGGCAAGGTCGGCGATGCCGGTGTTGGCCAGGGTGATGACATTGCTGGTATCGCGCACACCCACGGCCGGGGTGAAGGTGGCTGTCCAGGTGATGCCGCCGTCGGCACTGGAAAGCGCGCTCAAGGTGCCGTTGGCCACCGTCAGGTCGGCATTGCTGAAGCCCGTCACCGCTTCGCTGAAGGTGATGGTCACCTGGCTGGTTTCGCCCACGGTCAGGTTGCTGTCGGCGACCACGATCGTAGCGGTCGGGCGTTGGCTGTCGATGGCGTAGTTGTTCGAGTCGGTGCTACCGGTGCCGGCGTTGCCAGCCGAGTCCA
The DNA here is from genome assembly GCF_003936645.1 of Pseudomonas sp. p106. Lineage (NCBI taxonomy): Bacteria > Pseudomonadati > Pseudomonadota > Gammaproteobacteria > Pseudomonadales > Pseudomonadaceae > Pseudomonas > Pseudomonas sp. p106. The sequence continues at coordinate 231,760 of NZ_RHQR01000004.1, read as the reverse complement.
TCACGCCGGTATTGTCCAAGGTGATCAGGTTGCTGGTATCGCTGATGCCAGTTGTGGGCGTCAGTGTCGCAGTCCAGGTCACGCCACCGTCAACGCTGGAGAGCGCGCTGAGGGTACCGTTGGCCACGCTCAGGTCGGCATTGCTGAAGCCGACCACCGCCTCGTTGAAGGTGATGGTCACCAGCGATGTCTCGCCTGCCGCCAGTTGGCTGTCGGCCACCACGATGGTTGCTGTCGGGCGCTGGGTGTCGATGGCGTAGTTGTTCGAATCGGTGGTGCCGACACCGGCGTTGCCGCCCTGGCCGACCACGCCGGTATTGTCCAAGCTGATCAGGTTGGAGGCATCGGTGATATTGCCGGTGGGCGTGAAGGTGGCGGTCCAGGTAATGCCGCCATCGCTGCTGCTCACCGCGCTGAGGGTTCCGTTGGCGACGGTCAGGTCGGCATTGCTGAAGCCGGACACCGCCTCACTGAAGGTAATGGTCACCAGCGACGTCTCACCAAGGCGCAACGCAGTGTCGGCCACCACGATGGTTGCTGTGGGGACGATGGTGTCGACCACGTAGTTGCCCGAGGAAGTGGTGCCGCTGCCAGTGTTGCCGGCCAGATCAGCCACCCCTGTGTTGCTCAAGGTGATGACGTTGCTGGCATCCTGCACGTTGCTCGACGGCGTGAAAGTGGCCGTCCAGGTGATGCCGCCGTCGCTGCTGGTCAGCCCGCTCAGGCTGCCGTTCGGCGCCGACAGGTCGGCCAGGGTGAAGCCGGCCACCGCTTCGCTGAAGGTGATGGTCACCAGGCTGGTTTCGCCCACGGTCAGGTTGCTGTCAGCGACCACGATGGTGGCGGTCGGGCGCAGACTGTCGATGGCGTAATTGTTCGAGTCGGTACTACCGGTGCCGGCGTTGCCAGCCGTGTCCATCACGCCGGTATTGTCCAAGGTGATCAGGTTGCTGGTATCGCTGATGCCAACTGTGGGCGTCAGTGTCGCAGTCCAGGTCACGCCGCCGTCACCGCTGGAGAGCGCGCTGAGGGTACCGTTGGCCACGCTCAGGTCGGCATTGCTGAGGCCGACCACCGCCTCGCTGAAGGTGATGGTCACCAGCGACGTCTCGCCAATCGCCAGTTGGCTGTCGGCTACCACGATGGTTGCCGTCGGGCGCTGGGTGTCGATGGCGTAGTTGTTCGAACTGGTGGTGCCGAAGCCCGCGTTGCCACTGCTCTGGCCCACCACACCGCTGTTGTCGAGGGTGATCAGGTTGGAGGCATCGGTGACATTGCTGGTGGGTGTGAAGGTGGCGGTCCAGATGATGCCGCCGTCTGCACTGGCAAGCGCGCTCAGGGTGCCGTTGGCCACTGTCAGGTCAGCAGTGGTGAAGCCGGCCACCGCCTCGCTGAAGGTAATGGTCACCTGACTGGTCTCGCCGATACGCAGGGCCGCATCGCTCATCACGATCGTCGCCGTGGGTTGCAGGGTGTTGACCGTGTAGTTGCTGGAGTCGGTGCTGCCGCTGCCAACGTTGCCGGCAAGGTCGGCGATGCCCGTGTTGGCCAGGGAAATGACGTTGCTGGCGTCCTGCACGTTGATCGACGGCGTGAAGGTGGCCGTCCAGGTGATGCCGCCGTCGCTACTGGTCAGCCCGCTCAGGCTGCCGTTCGGCACCGACAGGTCGGCCAGGGTGAAGCCGGTCACCGCTTCGCTGAAGGTGATGGTCACCGTGGTGCTTTCACCCACGGTCAGCGTCGTGTCGGCCATCACGATGGCCGCAGTTGGCCGCTGGCTGTCGATGGCGTAGTTGTTCGAATCGGTGCTACCGGTGCCGGCGTTGCCAGCCGTGTCCATCACGCCGGTATTGTCCAAGGTGATCAGGTTGCTGGCATCGGTGACATTGCCGGCGGGCGTGAAGGTGGCGGTCCAGTTGATGTTGTCGCTGGTGCTCAGGCCGCTGAGCGTGCCGTTCTGTACCGTGAAGTCGGCCAGGGTCAGGCCGGTGACGGGTTCGTTGAAAACGATGGTGACGGTGCTGGTTTCGCCAATGGCCAGGCTGCTGTCGGCGACCACGATGGTCGCGGTCGGCCGCACGGTGTCAACAGCGTAATTATTGGAGTCGGTGGTGCCGCTACCGCTATTGCCGGCAGCGTCGGCCACGCCGGCGTTATCCAGGGTGATCAGGTTGGTGGCGTCAGTGACAGTGCTGGCGGGCGTGAAGGTGGCGGTCCAGGTAATGCCGCCATCGCTGCTGCTCACCGCGCTGAGGGTTCCATTGGCCACGGTCAGGTCGGCATTGCTGAAGCCGCTCACCGCCTCGCTGAAGGTGATGGTCACCAGGCTGGTTTCGCCAATGCGCAAGGCGGTGTCAGCGACGACGATTGTCGCTACCGGGCGTTGGGTATCGAGGCTGTAGTTGTTCGAGTTGGTAGTGCCGGAGCCGGCGTTGCCAGCACTGTCAGTCACCCCCGTGTTGTCCAGGGTGATGAGGTTGGTCGCATCGGTAATGTTGCTGGTCGGCGTGAACGTCCCGGTCCAGGTGATGCCGCCATCGCTGCTGCCTATCGCGCTCATGGTACCGTTGGCCACGGTCAGGTCGGCATTGCTCAAGCCGCTCACCGCCTCGCTGAACGTGATCGTCACCAGGCTGGTTTCGCCGATGCGCAAGGCATTGTCGGCGACCACGATAGTGGCGGTGGGGCGCTGCGTGTCGATGCTGTAGCTGGGCGACACTGTGGCGCCACTGCCAGCATTGCCCGCCAGGTCAGAGACGCCGGCATTGTTCAGGGTGATCGTCGCACTGGCGACAGTGGTGTTGGCGGAGGGGGTAAAGGTCGCACTCCAAGTGAGGCCACCATCACTGCTGCTCACTGCCGACAACGTACCGCCCATCACCGTGAGGTCAGCATTGCTGAAGCCAGCCACCGCTTCGCTGAAGGTGATGGTCACGTTCGATGTGTCGCCGACTCTCAGTGCGGTGTCACTGAGGCTGATGGTAGCGGTCGGCGGCACCGTCTCGCGGACACTGACCTGCACCGTGGCGGTACTGGAGGTAGCGCCATCGCCGTCGCTGACGGTTACCGAAACTGATCGGCTGGCCTGGCCGATGCCATTGCCGGCATTACCGTTGTCATACGTGATACTGCGCACCAGCGCCTGTACCGACGCGGCCGTGGCATTGGCGTTGAACGTCACCACCAGGCTGGCGCCGCCGGTGCCGCCGGCAACGGTGCCGATGGCCACCCCGCCGTAACTCACCGTATTGCCGCTGAGGCTGATCTGCCCGGCGCCGTTACCCACGCTCAGGATACCCAGGGTATCTTCCCCGGCTACGCCATTGGCGCTGACCGAGGCCGTTAGGTTGCCACCGCCGAAGTCGGCCGAGTCACTGTCGCTGACCGTGGCATTGCCGTTCGCGTCGATCAGTATCGCGCCATTGCCCTGGGTGAATGCCGTGCTGTCGCCGTTGAGGTTGCCGATCACCGGTGCGCTGTTCTGCGCCAGCACGACCACCGAAGCGGTACGCGTAGTACTGCCCATGTCATCGTTGACGCTGACGGTCACGCTGCGCGTGCCAGTGGTATAGGCAACCGCCGCGTTGCCATAGGCCACCGATGCAAGAATCGCCCGGTACTGGGCCAGGGTGGCGACACCGCTCAGGGTCAGCACCGCGCTGCCCGAGCCGCTCACAGTAATGCCGAAGCCGGCGGCCGTGGCGATCTGCGCAGCGGTGAGCGAGAGGGTTTCGTTGGCGCCATCAACCACACCGCTCAACGTCAGGGAGGCACCGCTCACCTGGGTGTCGCCGTCAGTCTGGGTGAGGGAGATGTTCGGCACGATCGCCACTGCGGCGCCGCTGAAGTTGACCGTGCTGTCGTTGCCGCCAGTACTGGTGTCCAGGTCGACCACCGGTGGTGCCGAATACAGTACCTCGTAGGCACCGATATCCACACCGCCACCGCGTGGCCGCTCGAAACCGCGCAGGTCGGTGGCCGGGGCGCCACTGCTGGTGCCCTGGTCGATGGCGTTGCTGGCCGTGGAAGCCAGGCGGTAATCACCCCCGGCAGCATCGACGAAATTGACCGTGGTGCCGATCAGGTTGGTGGTGCTGGTGTAGCTGCTGCCCGTGGCTGCATCGGCGGCAGCACCGTTGACGGTATTGCCGGTGAGGATGGAGTTCTGCACCGTGATCGTGCCGACCTGGCCACTGACCCAGCCAAGGCCGGCGGAGGTGATGCTGCCGCTACCGGTATTGAGGAACACGTTGTTGGCAATGGTGCTGTTGACGATGTTCACCGAGCCGCCCACGTTGCTCAGGACGATCACCGCGCCCCCCGCGATGGTGCCGGTAAAACTGTAGATGCCGGTGTTGTTGTAGATCGCCACGTTTTCCAACACATGGTTATTGGCGCCACCCAGGCGCACCAGCGATGACATCGCGGTGCCTCCGACGATACTGGCGCTGTTGTCATGAATGGTGGTGTTGCGCACCACTACCGTGGAGCCGACACTTAGCGCCGAGTTGATCACCGCACCGGCGTTGTTCTGGAAGTTCGAATCTTCAACGGTGATCGAGCCACCGTTGGCACGGATCGCGCCACCGGTGAGGTTGCCCGAGAAGTCACGGAAATCAAGGTTGCGCACCGTCAGCACGCCGCCGCTGTTGCTCTGCAGCCCCGACGCCTCGGCCGCATCACGTACGCCGTTGTTGTTGACGTCGCCACTGAGGATGATATCGCCTCGGCCGTCGCCATCCACATCACCGTTGATGGTGATGTTGCTGGTGACCAGCAAGGCCGAAGCGGTGGACCAGCGGATGGTCTGGCCACTCAGCGATTGATGGAACACGATGATGTCGCTGCCACTGCCGGCGGCGGAGCCGTTCACCGATGTGTCGGTGTTGGCGGCCTGGATCGCCTCGGCCAGCGAGACAAAGCTATCAACCGCAGTGGACGAGGCATTGGTGTCGGTCACCGTGATGGTCGCCAGCGACGTGTTGAATGCCGTCAGGTCACCACGCTGCACACCAACGCCCGTAGCGACCACGCCGGAGACGGTTTCCAGTTCCCAGTCCTCGCCCGCGCGGTTGCCGGTCGAGTCGGAAGACGCGCCTACATCGGCACCGCTCAGCCGTGCCACCTCATCGACGAACAGCTGACCATCACTTCCCTCGCCGGTGTTGCAGGCGAAAAAGCGGATGTCGCCACCCTCGGCCAGGCTGGCGCCGATGCGCGCCAGGTCGGCCTGATGGCTGGCCAGCTGGTTGGCCCAGATGGCGTTGCCGGCCAGGTACACATAGCCGCTGTCACCGTGGCTGATGATATCGATGGAAGTGACATCGGTACGGCCGTCGAGGTAATCAGCGATCTGCTTGAAACCGTCCTTGCCGTTCTCCAGCACCACCACCTCGACGCCGGCGGGCAGGCCGGCGATGAGCTTTTGATAGTCACTGACGGCGGAATCGACGAACACCACTTCGTGGCGCTCGGCAGCCAGGGTAGCCGGCGCCGTAGCGGGCGCGGCCTGCTGCGCGCTTTCATGGCTCGCGCTGTCCTGGGTACTGGACGTATCGCTGGCGGTAGCGGTGTCCTTGCTGGTGGCCGTGGCAGCGGCTACCTCTGCGGCCTGGGCGCCCTGGTCGGCGACCACGGCCACCGAGGCATCGAACATCATGCGGGGTTCCAAGGCCTGAATCAGGCTCGGCCGGCTCATGGAAACGCTGGGGTTTTGGTTCTTCTTGTTTCGCTTCCAGAATGCCATGCCGACCTCATTCAGCCCTTGGGCTGGTTGATCCTGTAACTGCGCCAGGCAATGGCGCATCCTTGTCGAGAATCCTGACGCACCGCGGGGAGCCGACATGCCCCCCGCGATGAACTGCACTGCTTGCCTTGACTTAGTTACGGCTCGGGAAGATGCCTTCCAGGGCGATGATGAAGTTCATGCCCAGGTAGGGGTTTTGCACAGAAACTGGCAGCGAGGCACCACCCAGGTTGACGCTGGTTTGAGGCACCGTGACGTTGAACGGCTTGAGGCTGGTGTTGGGCACGTCACTGGAATAGATATCCGCCGCCGCCCCTGCCCCCGAACTGTCAAAAGACTTGGCCAGCACGTTGCCAGACGAAGGTGCCGCAGCGTTGGCATCGCCCTCCACCGCCGGTATGGCCACCGAAACGGTCTGAGCAGGGATCACCGCCTGCTGCATCGGCATGTTCGACTGCAACAGCGTGACATCGTTGACACCGCCAGCTTCGCCCTGCACCACATCGGCCAGGCCTGGCCCGGTGCCGAAACCGATTGGCCCGCGACCGCGCAGGTCTGGCAGGGCGAAAGTGGTCTTGCCATCACCGCCATACGTGGTGCCAAGCAGTGCGAACAACGCGTTGTTCTGGGCAATGCTCATCAGCTGACCTTGGCAGAATGCCCAACCGCGAGGCGCAAAGTTGCCTGCGAACATCTTGATCTCACCGAGAAACGGATCCATTTGCTGCTCTCCTATGACTACCTGCAAGGCGGACCTGGTGGCCCGCGAAATGGGTTCAGGAACGATGCATCTTCAGGTACAGACCATTGTCCTCGACAACCGCGAAGCCACTGCGCCGATACAGGCGCACTGCCGGGCTGTGCGAAGTGACGTGCAAACCGGCGCTCAGGCCCTGGCGGTCAGCCTGTGCCAGCCACTGGCGCAGCAGACGAGAGCCGATACCCTGGCCCTGCCAGGCGGGCAAAATTGCCATATCAATGATCTGCAGGTGGCTGTCGGCCCATTGCAGGGAAGCACGGCCGATACGTTCGTTGGCGGTTTCGATGATCAGAAAGCAGGCGTCGGGGTACTGCGCCTGGTAATGCAAGTGCTGGGCACGCCACTGCTGGTCGAGAAAATGCTCGATCGTTGCCTGGTCCCACGCCAGCGCGGCCATTTCGGCGGCCCGGGTGGTACCGTACAAGGCGCGCAGAAACACTTGGTCAGCGTCCACCACGGGACGGAGAAGCACTTCAGAGGTCGACATCGGGTCACGCTTCCCTGCTGTAGTTACCCCATGGTGGGGGAGCACTTCCAAGTGGATTGTCCTACACGATGGCGTAGAGCGTAGTCGATTGACGAGGCAAATCGCCACCACTGTGTCGGGCGATTTACACAGTTTCCTCAAACAGGTGTTCGAAGCCTTTTGGCGCCAGTTTTCAGTCGTTATGCAAGCGTATGAATTCCAAGCACTTATAGGGTTCTAGCGCCCATTTACGCACACCTTCAATTACTTGCTCGCTGGCTTGTGCTCGCTTGCGCTGGCTGTCAGCACTGAAGTTCATGCCCGGTTGCTTGGCATCGAACGCTGCCACTTCACGCAACCTCGGCACATCGTTGGGCATCACCCCGAACACTGGGGCCAGGCGCCCCCAGATGGCCTCAGGCAGTTCACTGTAGTTGACGGCAATGCCGCCGTGTTCCCGGCATAGCTGCAGGCCGGCCTTGAGGATCTCGCCTACCACCCGGCAGGTGTATTGCACCGTGTCCATGCCCTTGCCGCTGCCCAACAAGGTGTCCAGCAGCGAGGCGCCAAGCAGGCCCGGCACCCGGTGCATGCCGGCCTGGCGCAACTGCGAGACAACGATCTCCAGTGGGTCGCGATAGAGGAAGATCCTCGGCACTTCGGGGTACAGTTCGGCCAGTAAGGGCGCTTCGAACACGTTCCAGGCATCAAGCTTGATCACCAACTGGCGCTCATCGCCCTGGCGCCGCTGGCCGTAGGCTGAAAGCAGTGCGCGCACGCCTTCGGCCTGCCAGTCCTTGGCGCCTGGGTCCTGCAGCGATGCCCTCAGCAGGTTGTCCAGGGGTGGCGGCTCACTGAGCACGATGTTGCGCGCCTGGCTGGCCAACAGTTGTGCGATCAGCGTGGAGCCACATCGCGAGGCATGGAACACCAGCACCGAAGGTGCCAGGCCTGGGCTGCGCACTTGCCAGTCCAACAGTGCCTGCAAGTTGGTGTCGCGGCGCAGGGCCTGGTTGAACGGCAGGCGTAAGGCCTGATCGACGTCGTCTCGGAAAAACGGCCTGGTCAGGGGCTGCTGGCCAAACCAGCACCAGTCCAGGCGCCACTCAGCCTTGTCACGCCACAGGCGAATGGGCATCCAGCCGTGAAAACTGCCTGACGCATTCAGATTCGCCATTGATCGCTCCATGCTTGCTTGCCTTGGCGCATGGCACTCAGCACCTCGGCTTCGGAAAACACCAGGCCCATGGTTGCACCGAGGGCAATGGCCGCTGCCACGAATGCCCGTGGATCGTCCAGTGTCTGCAGGCTGGCTGCCAGTGCAGGGGCATGCGCCACTTGCTCACGAAAGCGCTCGAATGCCTGCCCTGCCCGCCCTGGGCTCAATGACGGGGTTCGTGCCCGCCCCTGTTCGATCAACCCGAGCAGCCAGTTGTCGGCCAAGCAGTCGAGCACCAGGTGGATACGCTCACCGGGGCCGGGGTTATGCACCCGATGCGCACGTGACAGGTCAACGAACCAGCACTCGCCAGCCTGCATGGGGACCTGCAGGCCGTCGACGATAAACTCGACGCCCGGTGGGCTCAGCAGTGGCACATGCAGGCGCAGGCAGCCTCCAGGGCGCCCCAGGTCGGGATCGCGGTGCTCGTGAATCCGCGCGCCCTCGCCCAGGCGCAGCAGACGTGCGGCCTGCAGGGACGCGCGAAATGGCGCCAGCGCGGCCTGCCACGCCGTCTCATGGCGCCACCAGTCCTGCCTCACGGGCGCGCCCCGGCCCGGTGCAAGCGGCACAGGAGCATCCTCGGCACTGACCAGCGCCACACCGCTCCAGTCGCCCTCGTGATAACCGCGGTTGAAATGCGCCTGCCAGGCCCCTGCCTCCACCCGTGCCAAAGCCTGCAGCAATGCCGGCAGGTCCATGGCAAGGGGCAGTCGGGAACATAGCGGCAGCGAGACTTCGCTCATGGCTGCTCCTTGCAGTGAATTCGCACTAGAAACCACTCTCACGCACGCCCAAGGCCGCCAACCGGCGCCAGGCAGCGCCCAGCAGCGATTCGCGAGCACCCTCGAGCACCACCACCCCACGCAACGGCTGGGCCACGTCAGCCACATCCGTCAGCGGGCTCAGGCGCACCCCGTACTGCGCCTGCAGCGGCTGGGCCCGCTGTTGGCCATCGCGGCGCACGGCCACCGGGCCATGCCGGTCAGACGCCAGCGCCTGCAGTTCCAGCGCGGCAACCCCGGTAGCATCCACCTGCTCCACGCGCACGGGCAACGCCGCCCGCGCCGGGTCATCGGCAATGAAGCGCCCTTCACTGCCAGCCGCCACGCGCCACAGATCGGCCTCGCCCAAGTAACCACGCAGGCGCACCCCCGGTTCGACGACCCGCCCCAGGGCCTGGCCGGTATTGACCCACTGCCCGGCCTGCAGGTCCCTGGGCATGTCGCGCCAAACTCCCGCCGCCGGCGCGCGCAATTGCAAGCGTTCACGCTGCGCGGCAAGGCCACGGTACTCGGCCACTGCCTCGGCCAGTTGCTGCTCGAGCACCCCGGCATCGCTGGCGGTGGCGCTGCGCCCGGACTGACGGCGTAACAGCAACTGCAGAATTTCTATTTCGCGGCGCACAATCTTCAGGCGCGAATCCAGGTCCGGCGATTCCAGCGCCAGCAGCAACTGCCCCTGAGCGACCGCCTGGCCATCGTGCACCTGCAACTGCTTCACTCGCGCCGCCACAGGTGCATGCAAGGCACTCACCCGCGACGCCTCGAGCATCGCCGGCACCTCCACTGCACTGCGCCAAGGCACGGCCAGCAGCGCCAGCAGCAGCATCAACCCCAGGCCAAGCCCCAGCGCCTTGCGCGGCTGGGCCTGGTCACGGCGCAGCCACCACTGCTGCAGCTCCTTGCATACCGGCAAGCCGATGAACCACAACAGTTCCACCAGCATGAGGAAAATGCCCAGCACCTTGAAGAACAGGTGATACACCGCCAGGGCGATACCAAAGAACAACAGCGCCCGCCAGACCCAGGCGCCATAGCCCCATATCAGCAGGCGCTGGCGCATTACCGGTGGCCACGGCTCGGGCATCGTCTCGCCATAGCCGAACAACGCCTCGCGCAAGCGCCACCGGCACAGGGCAAACGCGCGTTGCTGCAGGTTTTCCACACCTAACAGGTCACTGACCAGAAAGTACCCGTCAAAGCGCATGAACGGGTTGAGGTTGACCAGCAAGGTGGTGATCCACGTGGCACTGGCCAGCATGAACGCCGCGGTGCGCAGCGGCCCATCGGGCAGCAGCGACCAGGCCAGCAGTGCCACCACCGCCAGTACCAGCTCGGCGAATACGCCACCTGCATCTATCAGCAGCCGTGAGCGCCGGTCGCTGACGCGCCAGGCGTCGCTGACATCGGTGTAGAACATCGGCAGCAGCACCATGAACGCCAGCCCCATGCTCTGCACACGACAACCCGCGCGCTTGGCCATGTAGGCATGGCCGAACTCGTGGCAAAGCTTGGCGAAAGCCAGGGCCAGGCCAAAGGCGAGCATGCCGCCGAGGCTGAACAGGTGCGGGAACGTGGCGATGAAGCGCGACCAGTCACGAATCACCAGGAACACGCCAAGCACCAGCAGCACCGGCAGGCCAACGCGCAGCAGCCAGCCACCATGGCGCTCGAGCAGCGGCCAGGTACGGTTGAGAAAGGCATCCGGGCGCCACAGCGGGATGCGGAAGAACAGGTACTGGTGCAATGCTTTGTGCCACAGCCCCTGTTGGCTGGCGGCGGCCTTCACGGCATAGCTCTGGCGCTGCTTGGGATCGTTGGCGCTAAGCAGGTCGTGGTGGCCGAGAAACGCCAGTAGGTCCTCTACCGCCTGAGTATCCAGAGGCAGGCCCGGCTCGGCATTGGCAGCTGCCAGCACCCGTTGCGGCTCACCCAGCGGCCAGTGGCGGAGCAAACGCACCGCTGCCGCGCCAAGCTTGAAATAACGGCCGCGCAACGGGTCGGCCAAGGTCCATTGCGGGGCACCGTCCAACGCCGGTGCCGCTGGCGAGAGCTGCAGGTCCGCACGCAGCGCCGGCAACATTACAAGCCCAGCCCTTGGCGCAGGGCCGCCAAAGGCCGGCGCAGCAGGTAATAGGCCAATGGCGCGCGTTCGCCGTACAGCTTTGCCGTACCGCGCAGGCCGATGCGTGGTGAGGCCTCGACGAAGGTTGCATCCAGCCGGTAGGCAAGCTGCCCGGCGGCGGTGGTTTGCGCCTCGTAGGCAGCACGTTCAAGCTGCGCCACGTGCCGATGCAGTGGGTCGCTGTCAAGGAACAGCGCCACCTCGGCCCCCGGCTGCAGGGCGATGGCATCGCCGACCGGCAATTCCAGGCGCAGTTCGGCGTGCACAGGGTCGGCCAGTTGCATCAGCCGCTCGCCGGTCTGCACCGGTTTGCCAGTCCAGCGCTCGGCATCGGCGAACACCGCGATGCCGTCACGTTCGGCGCGGATTTCGCTGCGCGCCAGCAACTGGTGGGCATAGTCGAGTTCGGCGCGTTTCTGTTCCACGCGTGCGGCCAGCAAGTCCAGGCGCGCGCTGGAGTCGGCATCGGTAAAGGCGCGCTGGGTACTGACCTTGAGTTCGGCCTCTGCCACGCCCAAGGTGCGTGCGGCAACGTCGGCCTGGGCCTTGAGGGCGGTGGCATCGAAGCGCACCAGCAAATCCCCCGCCGCCACACGCTGGTTGGGTTTGACCAGGAACTCGGCCACCACCCCGTCCAGCGGCGCCGCCACCACCCAGCCACCGCGCGGCACCACCTCGGCCGGTGCCAGCACCGACTGGCGCACCGGCAGCAACAGCAACAGCAGCGCGGCCGCCAGCACCGCCAGCAAGCGCCGCCGCGGCCAGCGCAGGCGCCATGGGCGCACCGGGTTCAGCGCCTGCCAGGCATGCGCATAAGTTTCCCCCAACTGCACCAGCAAGGCCTGCTCAGCGGCGTTGAACGCCTGCTCGCGGGCCAGCCACAAGCCGCCGAAGGCCTCACCCTTGCGGTCGTGCAATGGCAACCAGAAGGCTTGCCCTGCCGACAACGCCTGCCAGTCGGCGAGGGTCTGGGCATCCAGCACGCTTGGCTCGACCTCGCCGGCCTGCCCGGCGACACCCGCTGCCTGCAACTTGCCCACGGCACGTTCGACAAAGGCCACGAACGGTGCATTGGCTTCCACCACGCTGATGCCTGTCAACGCCTGCACCTTGCCGGCGATCAGTAACGCGGCATGGCGAAAACCAAACATCGCCTGGCCGTCGTTGACCATGGCATACGCCAGCTGCTCAGTACTGGTGGCCTGGCGCGCCTGGCGCTGCAGCCCCAGAAACAAGGCGAAGGCCCGCTCCGCCGTACCATGGGCAGCGGCGGTCATGGCTGCTGCGCAAAGCTGGCCGTACCGCTCATGCCCGCCAGCAAACCGTGAGCATCTGCGGGCAGTTCGCCGATCAGCAGCAGCGTCTGGCTGCCTTCATCGATTCGCGCGCCCACACGCTTGACCGTGGCGCCCAGCGGCTGACCGGTTTCATCCGGGGTGAACTGAAAGCTTTGCCCAGGCTTGAGCCTGGCCAGCCAGCGCGAAGGCACCAGCAGCTGGATTTCCAGCGAACGATTGTCCACCACCTCCACCAGCGGTGCGCCGTTGGCGACGCTTTCGTGGGGCTGGGCACGGCGTTGTACCACTCGCCCGTCGAACGGGGCGGTGACCACACAGCGCTTGACCTGCACTTGGTAGACCTGGGCTTCGGCCTGGGCCTGGGCTTGCTTGGCCTCAGCCAGCGATACCTCGAACTGCCCCACCGATTTCAATGCGGCCAGTTGACGGTTGTGGTTGAGCTCTTCGCGGCTTGCGCGCACCGCCGCTTGAGCGGCATTGAGCTGGGCCTGGTAGGCCGAGCAGTCGAAGCGCGCCAGGGTGCTGCCCTTCTTGAAAGCCTCGCCATCAGCATAAGGCATCTCGACGATGCGCCCGGCCAGCTCACTGGCCAGCACTGCCTGGTGACGCGCGCGCAACACGCCACGGGCGCTGTGCTCGGCGCCCGTGTTACCGACGCTCGGCGTGTCCAGCAGCGGGTCGCCTGATGCTTCATTGGCCAGCGCCAGTGGCAGGTGCAACATACTCAAGGCCAAAGCCAGTCGAATCCCACGACACATGTTGCACACTCCCTTGCAAGCTAGGAGACCGGAGTGTACGAAAAAAGTGATGGCACGGATACATCACGCCGACCGGTCCATGGTGGCCGAGCAACCCGGCCACCATGGAGGCGTCACAGCCGCCGCTCAACCGAGCGAGCGCACCACCGCCGCCTGTCGTTCATGCCCCCGCGAAGTGACAATCCCAAGGAAGGAAATCACGATCGCCAAGCCCAAGGTCGAACTCACCTCCACCCGGTGCTCGGGCGTATACATCATCACCGCCAGCGCCCCGCCAATGAAAATGATCACCGCCCAGGTCAGCCAAGGGAACAGCCACATGCGGAATTTCAGTTCCGCGTTTTCGCGCTCCAGGCGGCGGCGCATGCGCAGCTGGGAGATGGCGATGACCATGTAAACCAGCAGCGCAATGGCGCCAGAGCTGGCCAGCAGGAACTCGAACACACCCTTGGGTGCGAAGTAGTTGAGGATGGCGATGGCCGCGCCGATCAGGGTGCTGCCGAACACGGCAGCGCGTGGCACGCCGACCTTGGAGGTCTTGTTGAGGAAGGCCGGTGCATCACCGCGCTTGGCCAGTGAGTACATCATCCGCGAAGCGATATAGATCGACGAGTTCATGCAGCTGGTCACCGCCACCAGCACCACAAGGTCGACCATGAAGGCGGCATTGGGGATGTTCATGATTTCCAGCGCACGCTGGTAAGAACCCACCACCGCAAGCTGCGGGTCGTTCCATGGCACGATCGAGATGATCACGAAGATCGACAGGATGTAGAAGGTACTGATACGCCAGATCACCGAGCGCGTGGCCTTGGCGATGTTACGCGACGGGTCGCTGGATTCGGAGGCGGCAATGGTCACCGCTTCGGTGCCGATGAAGCTGAACATCACGGTGATGAATGCACCAATCACGGCAGACCAGCCGTTGGGCGCAAAGCCGCCGTAGGCGCTCATCAACCCGCTCAACCCGCTGACTTCGCGGTTGGGCAACCAGCCCATCAGGGCCGCAAAGCCCAAGCCGATGAAGCAAAGGATTGCCGTGACTTTGAGAATGGCGAACCAGAACTCGAACTCACCGTACTTGGCCACGCTGAACAGGTTGGTGCACGCCAGCAGCAGCACCGAAGCGAGGGCGAAGATCCAGCTGTCCACCTGTGGGAACCAGGCGTTGAGCACATGCCCGGCGGCCAGTGCTTCGATCGGGATCACCAGCACCCAGAACCACCAGTACAGCCAGCCGATGGTGTAGCCGGCCCAGCGGCCGATGGCCTGGTCGGCATAGGTGGAGAACGAACCGGTGTCGGGGTGCGCCACGGCCATTTCGCCGAGCATGCGCATGACCAGCACCACCAGGGTCCCGGCCACGAAGTAAGAAACAATGGTGGCTGGCCCGGCTGCCGCGATGGCGTGCCCGGAGCCGACGAAAAGACCGGCGCCGATGATGCCCGCGATGGACAGCATCGTTACATGACGTGGCTTGAAACCTTGTGCAAGGTTGCCATCAGTTCCCACGGTGTTCATTGATGTTGTTCTCTTTTTGCTGACACAAGGAAGGACGGGCAGGCGTAGGCGAAAATATCTCCTTTGGATTCAATGAGTCGACACCTTGCTGGCGCGCTGTTGTTGATCTTTGGCGCGCGTCACAAAGCAGGGCGTCAGTGCGGTTCGGGGTTCATTTAAGCCGGCTGAGGCTGCAGGAAATTACACGAGAACGCCTCGCAACTGTTCGATCACGACAGCGCTTTTCCATAAACGTCAGATGTCGTGGATGGCATGTCCAGACACGCCTGATGGCCATTTGAGGGTTTTTTTTTCATCTGGGTATGCGTAACAGGTACAAAAAAGCCCCGGTCTCCCGGGGCCTCTGTTGCTCAGGCGTCTGCCTACGCCTGCCCCGTCCGTTCGAAGCGCCGGGCCAGCAACAGATAAGCGAAGATCCCCAGCACGCCATGGGCGGCCACGAACCAAAGTGCGTTGTCGAAGGAGCCGGTGCTGGCCACTACGTAGCCGATTACCAGCGGGGTGACGATGCCGGCAATGTTGCCGATGCCGTTGAACACGCCACCGCACAGGCCGACCATTTTCTTCGGTGCCACATCCGACAGCACCGCCCAACCCACCGCTGCCAGGCCCTTGCCGAAGAATGCCAAGGTCATCAGGGCGATTACCGCCGCATTGCCATCCACGTAATTGGCCAGCACCAAGGTGATGGACAACGCCATGCCGATCACGAACGGCGTCTTGCGCGCCCTGGACGGGTGCACGCCGCGGCGGATCAGCCAGTCGGACACAAAGCCGCCAAGGATGCCGCCGGTAAAGCCGCAGATGGCCGGCAACGCGGCCACCCAGCCGGCCTCCATGATGGTCATGCCACGGCCCTTGATCAGGTAGATCGGGAACCAGGTGATGAAGAAATAGGTGAGCGCGGTAATGCAGTACTGCCCCAGGTAGACCGCCCACAGGTTGCGGCTGGTGAACAGCTGTGCAAGCTCCGCGCGGGTCGGTTTGCTCTTGGCCGTCTTGCGCTCTTTTTCCAGGTCGACCAGCGCTCCGCCTTCACGCATGTAGTCGAACTCTTCACGGCTCAACCCTGGTGCGCTGTGCGGCTCATGGTAAAGGCGGAACCACACCACGCTCAGCAGCAGGCCGAGCACGCCCATCCAGATGAATACCTGCTCCCAGCTCATCGTGTGGGTCATCCACGCCATCAGCGGCGCGAACACCACCACTGCCATGTACTGCGCCGAGTTGAACAGCGCCGATGCGGTACCGCGCTCGCGGGTGGGGAACCAGCAACTGACGATGCGCGAGTTGGCCGGGAATGCCGGTGACTCCACCAGGCCGAGCATGAAACGCATGGAGAACAACGCCACCGCAGCCGACACACCGGCCAGGCCCTGCCAGCCCACTGTGCCTTGCAGCAGGGTGAACAGCGACCAGAGAATCAGGCTGATGCCATATACGCGGCGTGCACCGAAGCGGTCCAGCAACCAGCCGCCTGGCACCTGGCCAAGGGCATAGGCCCAGGCGAAGGCAGAGAAGATCATGCCGAGCATGACCGGGTCCAGGCCAAGGTCTTTGAGTACCTCGGTGCCAGTGATCGACAGGGTGGCGCGGTCGGCATAGTTGATGACCGTGATGACAAAGATCAGCGCCAGGACAAGGAAGCGATGGCGGCCGATTGCGGCGACGGCCTGCGGTGCGGCGACGGCGGATTTGCTGTTCATGTGTACCCTCTTGCTTCTCGATGGAAGCGATTGTTCTTGTGCAGAGAAGGTGTGGCCTTGTGGTGTCGCTAGTGGCCCTATCGCCGGCAAGCCGGCGCCTACAGGTACATCACCGGGCTGCAAAGCAGTGGGCTCCCAGTGGAAGCCGGCTTGCCGGCGATAGGGGCTACGCGCAGTTCGGTGGCACCTCGCCGCGGAAACAGGCAGCGAGGTTGTCCAGCACCATTTGCCCCATTTCCAGGCGGGTCTGCAGGGTGGCGCTGCCTCGGTGCGGCTGCAGGCTGACCTGGTTGAGGTCACACAAAGCCGGTGGCACATGGGGTTCATCGACGAACACATCCAGCCCCGCACCGGCAATGCGCCGTTCGCGCAAGGCCTCGACCAGTGCGCCTTCATCCACCAACTTGCCGCGCGCCACGTTGATCAGGTAGCCCTGCGGGCCCAGCGCGTCGAGCACTTCGGCGCTCACCAGCACCTTGCCGCCATCAGCCGAGGCCGCTACCACCAGCACATCCACCGCACGCGCCAGTTCGACCAGGTCAGCGACGAAGCGGTAGCCACAGCCGTGCTGTTCGCGCCGGCCGTTGTAGGCAATGTGCATGTCGAAGGCGGCAGCGCGGCGGGCGATGGCCTTGCCGACTTGCCCAAGGCCGACGATGCCCAGCGCACTACCACTGACCTTGCGCGCCAACGGCAGGTTGACCGTGCCCCACAAGCCGTCACGCACCAGGCGTTCACCTTCGCCCAGGCGGCGCAGTGTGTTGATGATCAACCCCATGGCCATATCGGCCACGTCATCGGTGAGCACCCCCGGGGTCGTGGTGACATGTATGCCGCGCTTCGCCGCGTGGTGCAGGTCGACAGCGTCGGTGCCGATGCCACTGATGGCGATGATCTGTAGCGCTGGCAGTTGATCCATCAGCGCATTGGCCAAGCCTTTGGCGCCACCGGTGACCACCCCACGAATACGAGGGCCGACCTCATCGAGCAGTTGTTGAGGATTGTCATGTCGATACAGCCGATGCACCTGGTAGGCACTGACCAGTTGCGCATCGATGGCATCCGGTACCGGCTGGGTCAGCAGCAGCTCGACGGCTGCGGTGTTGTCGTTGTTCATCGTTGATATCCGGCAACTTCAAAGGTGTGACTCGATGCTAGGCCGGCATGCGATACAGGTCTAATATAGATGGTGGATCGAATAATTCAGGAATTGAATCATGGAGCTGCACCAGCTGCGCTGCTTCGTAGCGGTTGCCGAGGAGCTGCATTTCGGCCGTGCCGCCAGCCGCCTGCACATGACCCAGCCGCCGTTGAGCCGGCAGATCCAGCTGTTGGAGCATTCGCTGGGGGTGCTGCTGCTCGAGCGCAACAACCGCCAGGCGCGGCTCACGCTCGCCGGGCAGAGCTTTCTGGAAGATGCCCGGCGCATACTGCAGATTGCCGAATCGGCCAGCCAGTCGGCCCGGCGCATTGCCCATGGCGAGGCTGGCCGACTGACGCTGGGCTTCACAGCGGTCGGGGCCTACAGCATGATCCCGCGCCTGCTGGTGCACGCCGCCAAGACAGTGCCCGACATCGAACTGGTGCTCAGCGAGCGCATCTCCGCAACCCAGGTGCATGACCTGGAGGCTGGGCTGATCGATGTCGGTCTGGTGCGCCAGGTACTGCCCAGCGCGCGCGTGGAGTACCTGCCGATCCACCGCGAGCCCTTCGTCGCTGCCCTGCCCGCCGGCCATGCACTGGCAGCGCGCGAGCGGCTCAAGCCGACCGATTTCGATCAGCAGCCGTTCGTGATGTACAGCGCCAACGAGGGGCGCTACTTCCATGACCGCATCGCCAATCTGTTTGCCCGCCACGAGGTGCAGCCGCGTTATCTGCACCAACTGGGGCAGACGCATTCGATTCTGGGGTTGGTCAATGTCGGGCTGGGCTGTGCGGTGGTGCCGGCATCGGCGCAGGCGCTGCGGCTGGAGCAGGTGGTGTTCAAGCCAATGGTGGGGACGGACCAGCAGGCGGAGATCTTTCTGGCGTATTGCCGGGATAATCCGAACCCAGTGCTGGGCGCGTTTGTGGCGATGGCTCGGGCATTTTTTGAGGCGGGGTGAGGGGGCTGCTGCGCAGCCCAATCGCCGGCAAGCCGGCTCCCACTGGTTTGCGCTGAGCTTGAGAGCAGCGGGGTACCTGTGGGCCGGCTTGCCACGGGCTTCAACGCACCAGGCAAGGCCGCTTGTTATCGAACGTCCAGCCGGGGATCAGGAACTGCATCGCCACACCGTCATCCCGCGCTCCCAGCCCCATGCTGCGGTAGCACTCATGGGCCTTGGCCAGTTGGTCTTCATCCAGCTCCACCCCTAGCCCTGGGCGCTCTGGCACGCGCACATGGCCGTCGACGATGCGCAGCGGCTCGCGGGTAAGGCGCTGGCCGTCCTGCCAGATCCAGTGGGTGTCGATCGCCGTGATCTCACCCGGCGCCGCCGCGGCCACCTGGGTGAACATCGCCAACGAAATATCGAAGTGGTTGTTCGAATGCGAACCCCAGGTCAGGCCCCAGTCGTTGCACATCTGCGCCACCCGTACCGAGCCCTGCAAGGTCCAGAAGTGTGGGTCGGCCAAGGGGATGTCCACCGATTGCAACTGGATCGCATGGCCCATCTGGCGCCAGTCGGTGGCGATCATGTTGGTGGCGGTGGGCAAGCCGGTGGCACGGCGGAACTCGGCCATCACCTCACGGCCCGAATAGCCGTTTTCGGCACCGCACGGGTCTTCGGCGTAGGCCAGCACGTGGTGCTTGTCACGGCACAGGGCAATGGCCTCTTGCAATGACCAGGCGCCATTGGGGTCTAGCGTGATACGCGCTTCGGGGAAGCGCTCGGCCAGCGCCGTCACCGCCTCCATCTCCTCTTCGCCACGCAGCACGCCGCCCTTGAGCTTGAAGTCGCTGAAGCCATAGCGCTGCTTGGCGGCTTCAGCCAGGCGCACCACGGCCTCAGGGGTCAGTGCCTTCTCGTGACGCAGGCGGAACCAGTCATCATCGGCATCGGCCTCATTGCGGTAAGCCAGGTCAGTCTGCTGGCGGTCACCGATATAGAACAGGTAGCCGAGCATTTTCACCGCGTCGCGCTGCTGGCCTTCGCCGAGCAGCGCGGCCATGGGCACATTGAGGTGCTGGCCGAGCAAGTCGAGCAGCGCCGACTCGATGGCCGTCACCGCATGCACGGTAATGCGCAGGTCGAAGGTCTGCAGGCCACGCCCGCCGGCATCGCGGTTGGCGAAGGTCTGGCGCATGGCATTGAGCACACGCTGGTAGTGGCCGATCGGCTGGCCGACCACCAGGCTGCGGGCATCTTCCAGGGTCTGGCGGATCTTCTCGCCGCCGGGCACTTCGCCCAGGCCCGTGTTGCCGGCGCTGTCACGCAGCACCACAACGTTACGGGTGAAGAACGGGCCATGGGCGCCACTGAGGTTGAGCAGCATGCTGTCATGGCCGGCTACCGGGATCACGCGCAGGTCGGTGACCACGGGGGTGCTGGTGTGGAGTGCGGGAGTCGTCTGCATGTTCATGGTTGTTGTCTCGCAGTCATCAGTGGGTCTGGCCCAAGGCCGAAGGGGCCTTGAGGTCATTGGAGGGGACGCCCTTTGGGCGAGTGCGCACGAAGAACACCGCAATGGCCGCCAGCACCGAGGTCACGGCCAGGCCGTACAGGCCACCCTGGATCGACCCGGTCTGCTGCTCGAGCAGGCCGAAGGTGGTGGGCGCGACGAAGCCGCCCAGGTTGCCCACCGAGTTGATCAGGGCGATCACCGCCGCAGCGATACGCGCGTCCAGATAGCCTTGGGGGATCGGCCAGAACAGTGACGAAGCCGACTTGAAACCGATGGCGGCAAAGCACACCGCGACAAAGGCGAACACCGGCCCGCCCGTGGTCGACATGAACATGCCGATGGCCGCGATCACCAGGGCAGCAGCCACCCAGGCCTGCTGGAACTTCCAGCGTGAGGAGCCAGCGGCGAAGGCATACATGGCCAGAATCGAGATCAGCCACGGGATGGAGTTGAAGAAGCCGACCTGCAGGTCGCTCAGGTCACCCATGCGTTTGATGATGCTGGGCAACCAGAAGGTCGCAGCGTAGATGGTCAGCTGGATGCAGAAGTAGATCAGGCAGAACAGCACGATCTGGCGGTCCTTGAGCAGGCTCCAGGAAGATACCTTGACGGCGCCGGTGGCTTCGCGCTCACGTTGCTCGCGGTCGATGGTATCGACCAACGCGTCCTGCTCGGCCTTGCTCAGCCACTTCGCGTCGTGCGGTTTGGAGTCGAGCCAGAAGAACACGAAGAAGCACAGCGTGACCGAGGCCATGCCCTCGATGAACAACATCCACTGCCAGCCATGCATGCCCAGGCCCTGGATCTGCATCAGCGCGCCGGCCAGGGGGCCGGAGATCAGCGAGGCCAGCGCCGAGCCGCTGAGGAAGATGGCAATCGCCTTGCCGCGTTCGGCACCTGGCAGCCAGCGGGTGAAGTAGTAGATCACCCCAGGGAAGAAGCCGGCCTCGGCAACACCGAGCAAAAAGCGCAGCACGTAGAACTGGGTTTCGTTCTGCACGAAGGCCATGGCCGTGGCCACCAGCCCCCAGGTGAACATGATGCGGGTCAGCCACAGGCGGGCGCCGACGCGCTGCAACAGCATGTTCGAGGGCACTTCGAACAGCGCATAGCCGATGAAGAACAACCCGGCACCAAAGCCATAGGCCGCAGCGCTGATACCCAGGTCGCTTTCCAGGTGTGGCCGGACGAAGCCGATGTTGACGCGGTCGAGGTAGTTGACGATGAACATGATCACGAACAGCGGCAGGACGTGGCGCTTGACCTTGGCCACGGCGCTGGCCAGCACGTCGCCGCCGTTACGGGCAGACGGATCGAGGGTGTCGTTCACTTGTGTATCTCCCACTAATTGTTTTTGTGCGGGTCGAGGTGGTCTGACATGACAGTGGGCAGAGCATATGCGCGGCGAAGTTGTACGACAAGATGGCGATTGTCGTTAAAAACACAAAATACAAGCTTATAGATCGTATAAAAGCGGCGATAAAGCTAATAAGTTCACTTTTCAGGTTGCCCGGCGCTGCGAAAAAACAGGCAGAAAATATTTTTATCGGCTAACTTGTCGTACAAGCTAACTCGCCAACCGGAGCGGCCCATGCCCCAGCAGTCCCGCAAAACAGGCCACAGCCGTGCCCACGACCTGGTCTCCAGCCTGACCCAGCAGATCCTGCTGGGCACCATCAAGCCGGGCGACAAACTGCCGTCGGAAAACACCCTGGTGCGCGAGCACGGTGTCAGCCGCACCGTGGTGCGTGAAGCCCTGTCGAAGCTGCAGGCCTCCGGCCTGGTAGAACCGCGCCACGGGATTGGTACCTTCGTGATGGCGCGCCCGGCGCAGGCCGGGTTACGGGTGGGAGTGGAGAATGCCGCAAGCGTGCGCGACCTGCTGGAACTGCGCATCGGCCTCGAGGGCCAGGCAGCCGCCCTCGCCGCCGTGCGCCGCAACGAACACCACCTGGCACGCATGCGCCAGGCGCTGGACGATTATCAGGACCTCGCCGCCGCCGGTGACAGCTGCATCGAAGCGGACCGCCGCTTTCACCTGCTGATCGCCGAGGCCACCGGCAACCTGTACTTCAGCGAGATGATGGCGCAGCTGGGCAATGGCCTGATTCCACGCAACCGCATGGCCATCGCCGAACGCGCCGGGGCCAACCTGGCCCGGCATGCCTACCTGGCCAACCTGGAGCATGAGGCGATTCTCAACGCCATTGGCCGGCAGGACCCGGATGCGGCGCGGGCGGCGATCTGCCTGCATCTGTCCAACAGCCGGGACCGCTTGTTGCCGGACTGAGGCTGGCGATTACCAGGTCAGGCAGATCTTGCCGAAATGCCGGTTGCTCTCCTGGTAGCGGAACGCTTCGACGATCTGCTCCAGCTCAAAATGCTTGTCCACCACAGGCAGCAAGCCGTTGGCGTCGATCGCCCGGACCATCGCCTGCTGCTGCGCGCGGCTACCCACCAGCACACCCTGCAGACGGATCTGCCGAACCAGCGCCTGAACCAGCGGCAACTGCCCGGCGACACCGGTAAGGATGCCGATCAATGACACATGGCCACCGATCCGTGCGGCAATCATCGACTGCTCCAGCGTCGCCGGCCCGCCTACCTCGATCACATGATCGACGCCACGGTTGCCGGTGAGCTCACGCACCTTCTCGCCCCAGGCCGGGGTGCTCTTGTAGTTGATCAGGTGGTCGGCGCCCAGGGCCTTGAGGCGTTCGAGCTTGGCATCGCTGGACGAGGTGGCGATTACCGTGGCGCCTGCCAGCTTGGCGAACTGCAGGGCGAAGATCGACACGCCGCCGGTGCCCTGCACCAGTACGGTGTCACCGGGCTTGAGGTAATCGTCGCTCATCAGCGCACGCCAGGCCGTGAGGCCGGCGGTCGTCAGGGTGGCGGCTTCGGCGTGGCTGTAGCCCTTGGGCGCCAAGGTGAAGGAGGTGGCGCGGGCGGTGACCTGTTCACGCGCGTAGCCGTCGATGCCATCGCCCGGCACGCTGGCGAAGCCTTCGACCAGTGCCTGGCCATCGAGCCAGTCCGGGAAGAAGGTGCTGACCACGCTGTCGCCTACCTTGAACTCACTGACGCCCGCCCCGATCGCAATCACTTCGCCGGCGCCATCGGCCATGGGAATGCGCCGCTCGCTCGGCCCCCACATGCCGCTGACCACGGCAAAGTCGTGGTAGTTGAGGGAGCTGGCGTGCAGGCGTACGGTGATCTCGCCGGGCTTGGGCGCAGCAGCCTCGCAGGTGCCGACTTCGACCTTGTCGTAGCCGCCGCCGGGTTGCACGTAGATGGCTTTATGGGTCATGGCTGGTTCTCCATTTGGGGAAAAGACTGGGGGTGAGCATAGACAGTAACGGCCCTATCGCCGGCAAGCTGGCTCCCACAGGTGCTCGGGCAGCCTTCAGCAGCGGTGATCAACTTGCCGGCGGCAGGGCAAGCGCAGGCGACCGAAAACTCAGCCCAGCAACGCCCGCAAAGCCCGGCAGTCCACCGCATGCCAGTCCACCAGTTCCGGCCACGGGTTATCCGGCAGGTTCACCAGCACTGTGCGCGCCCCGGCCGCTCGGCCGCAATCCAGGTCGAAGCGGTAGTCACCCACCATCACCAGTTCGCTCGGTGCCACACCCCAGGCACTGGCGATCTTCAGCAGGCCATCGGGGTTGGGCTTGGGCGCCGCCTCGTCACGACCGAGCACGTGCTCGACGGCAAAGCAATCCGCCAGGCCGATCGCCTCCAGCGTGACATGCGCCAGCTCACGCGCATTACGGGTAAGGATGCCCAACCGGCAGCCACGCCCGGCCAGCTCCCGCACCAGCTCCACAGCACCGGTAGCTGCAGTCGAGGCAACCGCCAGGTCGCGCTCGTGCTCCAGCAGCCACGCATGCTTGGCGGCCGCTTGCGCCGCAGGCAATGCCGCCAGGTGGGTGAGGATGTCGTCCTCGGGCGGAATCTCCAGTGCCTCACGAATGGCGGCAAAATCATGCACTGCCACGGTGAGGGTGCCGTCCATGTCGAACACCCAGTTGCGGATATCGGCCAGGCTCATGCCCAGTCCTTGCGGTGACGGATCAAGCCTTCCTGCGAAGACGACGCCACCAGCTGCCCCGCACGGTTGTAGATACTGCCCCGGCAGAAACCCCGGGCATTGCCGGCCCATGGGCTGTCGGTGGCGTACAGCAGCCACTCATCGGCGCGCAGGTTGCCGTGGAACCACAACGAGTGGTCGAGGCTGGCGATCTGCATGTCGCGCTGCCACACCGATTTGCCATGGGGCAGCAGCGAGGTGGTCAGCAGGCCGAAGTCCGAGGCGTAGGCCAGCAGGTACTTGTGCAGCGCGGGCACGTCCGGCAGGGTGCCGTCGGCGCGGAACCAGGTGTACTTCACCGGGTCGCCGGGCTTGGGGTTGAACGGGTCGCGCTCGGTGACCGGGCGTATCTCGATCGGTTTGGCACACAGCACCTTGTCACGAATGCGCTCAGGCAGGTGGTCGGCCATGGCGCGGGCCAGTTCGACTTCGCTCGGCAGGTTCTCCGGCCCGACCACATCAGGCATCTGCGCCTGGTGTTCGAAACCTTCCTCGTCGTACTGGAACGACGCACTGCAAGTGAAAATGGTCTGGCCCTTCTGGATGGCCGTCACGCGCCGGGTACTGAAGCTGCCGCCATCGCGCACACGGTCGACCGAATAGACCACCGGCAGGCTGGCATCGCCCGGGCGCAGGAAGTAGCCGTGCAGCGAATGCACATGGCGCGCGTCTTCGACCGTCTGGCTGGCCGCCGACAGTGACTGGCCCAGCACCTGGCCACCGTACAGCTGGCGGAAGCCCAGGTCCTGGCTGCGTCCACGGAACAGGTTCTCCTCGATCGATTCGAGGCTCAACAGGTCGACCAGGTCGTCCAACACATGACTCATCGGGGGTTCTCCTAGCAAGGCATCACAGCTCTACGGCGCTTTCATGAAGGCAAATGATACAGGGTTTGTCATCGGCACCGCGCATGACCGCTCATTCAGCGCGCAAGGTCTGCTCCCAGCGGGGCCGGTCGATGCGGTACAGCACGTGGGGCCGCAGCGGGTGCCCGGCGGGCAGGCGCGGGTGCTCGAAACTGCCTTGCAGGTCCTGCTCCATGCCGATGGCCTGCATGACCTTCTGCGACGGCAGGTTGGCCTCGGTAGTGAACGACACCACCTCCTCCAGGCGCAATTGGGCGAAAGCACAACGCAGGCAGGTCCACGCCGCCTCGCTGGCAAAGCCCAGGCCCCAGTGGCGCCGGGCAAGGCGCCAGCCGATTTCCACGGCCGGCGCGAACGGCGCATCGAAGTTGACGTTGAGCAGGCCGGTCATGCCGATGAAGGCGCCGCTGTCCTTGCGCTCCAGGGCCCACAGGCCGAAACCGTATTCGTTGAAATGGCCGCGGATCCTGCCGATCAGTGCCGCCGCCTCCAGCCGCGTCATGGGGGCTGGAAAGTAACGCATCACCTGCGGGTCGGCGCTCATGGCGGCGAACTCGCGCAGGTCGTCGTCATGCCATTGGCGCAAGACCAGGCGGGCGCTTTCCAGTTCAAGGATGGGGGTCATGGGGCGTGCTCCGGTTTTGCCGTGCTACAGGTTCAGCGTAGGCGCGGCGCAGTACTTTTACCCACAACCCAACAACTGGCAAGATCAGCACTGGCCCCGATTGCGAACCCACCATGCCGTTGCCGCTGATCTACCACGATGACTACAGCCCGGAGTTCCCACCCGAGCATCGTTTCCCCATGGACAAGTTCCGCCTGCTGCGCGACCACCTGGTCGAGAGCGGGCTGACCACCGACCAGGCTTTGCTGCGCCCGCAAATCTGCCCCAACGACATCCTCGCCCTGGCCCACGACCGCGACTATATCGAGCGCTACATGCACGGCGAGCTGTCGCGCGAGGACCAGCGCCGCCTGGGCTTGCCCTGGACCGAGGCCTTGGCGCGGCGCACCGTGCGGGCGGTGGGCGGCTCGCTGCTGGCTGCCGAAATGGCGCTGCAGCACGGCCTGGCCTGCCACCTGGCCGGCGGTACCCACCACGCCCACTATGACCACCCAGCCGGTTTCTGCATCTTCAACGACCTGGCCGTGATCAGCCGCTACCTGCTCGAAGCCGGGCGGGTGCACCGGGTGCTGATCTTCGATTGCGACGTGCACCAGGGCGATGGCACCGCGCGCATCCTGCAGGACACCCCGGACGCCATCACCGTATCGTTGCACTGCGAACAGAACTTCCCGGCGCGCAAGGCCCACAGTGACTGGGATATTCCGCTACCGCGGGGCATGGGTGACGCCGCCTACCTGAAGGTGGTGGAAGACGCGCTCAACTACCTGTTGCCGCTGTATCAACCCGACCTGGTGCTGTACGACGCCGGTGTGGACGTACATAAGGACGATGCCCTCGGCTACCTGCAACTGACCGATGCCGGCTTGGCTGCGCGCGACGAGCATGTCATGCGCCACTGCCTGGGGCGGGATATCCCGGTGGTCGGCGTGATCGGCGGCGGCTACAGCAAGGACAGGGAAGCCTTGGCGCGGCGCCACGGCATCCTCCACCACAGCGCGGCGAAGGTCATCAGTTGTTCACAATGACTGTGGAACCGCCTGTGGATAACCTGCTGGAAAGCCGCTACAGCCCTTTACCACCGTGCCCTGCAGCATACTGATCATTTTTTGCTCAGTGCTTGCATGACCCCTGCTGCGTTAGAATGCGCGGTCTTTTCCACAGCCTGCTGACCACCATGTCCGATCTACGCCCCGCATCCCCTCCCCTGGCTGTCGTCATCGGCGCCGGCCCCGCCGGCCTGATGGCCGCCGAAGCCCTGGCCCAGGCGGGCCTGGCAGTGCAGGTGTTCGACGCCATGCCGTCGGTGGGCCGCAAGTTTCTGCTGGCGGGCGTCGGCGGCATGAACATTACCCATTCCGAGCCCTATCCCCAGTTCGTGGCGCGCTATGCCGAACGCGAAAGCGAGATCAACCAGCTGCTCGGCGACTTCGATGCCGATGCCCTGCGCCAGTGGATTCACGGCTTGGGCATCGAAACCTTCGTGGGCACTTCGGGCCGAGTCTTCCCGACCGACATGAAAGCCGCGCCGTTGCTGCGCGCCTGGCTCAAACGCCTGCGCGACAGCGGCGTAGTTATCCACACCCGCCATCGCTGGCTGGGCTGGCACGCCGACGGCGCCTTGCAAATCGCTTATCCACAGGGCGAACTGCAGGTAAAGGCTGATGTTGTCGTGTTGGCCTTGGGTGGCGGCAGTTGGGCCAGGCTGGGCTCCGACGGCGCCTGGCAACCTGTGCTGGCCGAACGGGCTGTGGATATCTCCCCCTTGCAAGCGAGCAACTGCGGGTTTGAAGTCGCAGGCTGGAGTGCGCTGCTCAAGGACAAGTTCGCCGGCGCGCCGCTGAAGAACATCGCCCTGGGCATGCCAGGCACGGCAACGCGCAAAGGTGAGTTCATCCTTACCGCCCAGGGTGTCGAGGGCAGCCTGGTGTATGCCTGGTCTGCACCGTTGCGCGAGGCCATCAACCGAGACGGCCAGGCAACGCTGCTGCTCGACCTGCTGCCGGACAAGCCTGTGGACAAGATTGCCCAGGCCCTGGCCAAGCCGCGTGGTTCGCGGTCGATGGCCAAGCACCTGCACAGCCAGTTGGGCATCGACGGGGCGAAGGCGGGACTGCTGCGTGAACTGACGGATCAGGCGACGTTTGCCGATATGGCCGCGCTAGCACGGGCGATCAAGGCGCTGCCCATCACGCTGGTACGCACCCGGCCGCTGGACGAGGCGATCAGCAGTGCCGGTGGCGTGCGCTTCGAGGGGCTGGATGAGGGGTTGATGCTCAAGGGCATGCCTGGCGTGTTCTGTGCCGGCGAGATGCTCGATTGGGAGGCGCCGACGGGGGGGTATCTGTTGACGGCGTGCTTTGCCAGCGGGTTACGGGCCGGGCGGGCAGCGGCGCAATGGCTGACGCGGTCTGCGTGACAGGATGCGGGGCCGCTTTGCGACCCTTTCGCGACCGCCCGTAGGAACGGCCTTGTGTCGCGAAAGGGCTGCAAAGCAGCCCCAAAACCTCAAGGCTTGCGCTTCTTCGGCCCGGTATTGAAGCTGGGCACTTTGCGCACCGACTTGACCGGAGCCTCGTCGCCACTGTCCATCCAGCGCCCCAGCCCGCGCTTGGCACTGTTCTCTTTCGGCTTCTTGGGCTTTTTCGGCTTCTTGATCACCTGGCCACTGGCATCGGTCATCGGCACCCGGTGATCGGGGATGAAGTCCGGTTCTTCATGGCGCGGCAAGGTCTGGCGAATCAGCGTCTCGATCGTGGCCAACTGCTGCACTTCATCGGCGCACACCAGCGAGATCGCCTCGCCTTTATTGCCGGCACGGCCCGTGCGACCGATACGGTGCACATAATCCTCGGCCACGATCGGCAGGTCGAGGTTGACCACCAACGGCAGGTCGTCGATGTCCAAGCCACGTGCGGCAACGTCGGTGGCGACCAGTACCTGGATCTCACGGGCCTTGAAGCTGTCCAGCGCGCGCTGGCGCGTGGCTTGCGGGCGGTCACCGTGAATGCCATCGGCGTTCACGCCCTCGCCCAGCAGCCGCTCGACCAACTGGTCTACGCCATTGCGAGTCTTGGCAAAAACCAGTACCTGCTTCCAGCGCTGCTTGCGCAGCAGGTGGCAGAACAGGTCGACCTTGCGCTTCTTGTCCACCGGCACCAGCCACTGCTTGACCGTGGTGGCAGCCGCGTTGCGCGGGCTGACCTCGATGCTCAGCGGGTCATTGAGCGCCAGCCCTGCCAGCATGCGGATCTGGTCGGAGAAAGTAGCGGAAAACAGCAGCGTCTGGCGCTTGCGCGGCAGGGCCGCGTATACCGACTGCAGCTCTTCGGCAAAACCCAGGTCGAGCATGCGGTCGGCTTCGTCGAGCACCAGGGTCTGCACCTGGTTGAACTTCACCGCGTTCTGGCGGAACAGGTCGAGCAAGCGCCCCGGGGTGGCCACCAGCAGGTCGACGCCACGACGCAGGCGCATCATTTGCGGGTTGATGCTGACCCCGCCATACACCGCGTAAGTGCTGAGCGGCAGGTTTTCGGCGTATTCGCGCACGTTGTTGTGCACCTGCTCGGCCAATTCGCGGGTCGGTACCAACACCAGCGCACGGATCGAGTTGCTGGCGACCTTTTCCCCTTCCAGGGCAAGGCGCTGCAGCACAGGCAGCGCAAAACCGGCAGTCTTGCCGGTGCCGGTCTGGGCTGCGGCCATCAGGTCGCGGCCGGCCAGCACGGCGGGGATGGCCTGGGCCTGAACCGGGGTCGGGGTGGTGTAGTCCAGCTGCTGCAGGGTACGCAGCAACGGTTCGATCAGGCCGAGTTTGGCGAAATTCATGGCAATACCGTCAGGGGGTTCAGCGAAGGCGGCAAGTTTACCGCAACACCCCGGCCTACTTGCAGGTTTCGCCCTCGAGCGATGCAGTGGGCTGCGCCGGCCTGCGCCACTGCGGCAGGCCGATCAGCACCACGGCACTGATGATCACCGCCATCGCCAGGCATTCCTCTGCGCCGATCTGCTCGCCGGCAAAGACGATACCAAGCAACACTGCAACCGCCGGGTTGACATAGGCGTAGCTGGTGGCCGCCGCCGGGCGCACATGCTTGAGCAGGTACATGTAGGCGCTGAATGCCAGGATAGAGCCGAACAAGACCAGATAAGCCAATGCGCCCCAGCCTGCCGCAGTGGGCATCTGAGTCAGGCGCTCACCCGACAGGGCGCTGCCCAGCAGCAATACCGCACCACCGACCAGCATCTGGGCCGCACTGGCCATGGGGCCTTGGGGTAACGGCAGGCTCTTGCTCCAGACCGACCCGAACGCCCACGCGGCAGCCGCAAACAGGATCAGCGCCGCACCGATGGGGCTGGCCTGCAAGTTAGAGCCGAGGTTGAGCAGGCCGATGCCAACCAGCCCAAGGAAGATGCCCGCCCACTCCAGGCGCGAATTGCGATGGCCGAACAGCAGGCCAAACACCAAGGTAAACAGCGGAACCGTAGCCACCGCCAGCGCAGCGACGCCAGAGGCAACGCCAGCATGCTCTGCAACCGTCACGCCGCCATTGCCGCAACTGAGCAGCAGAAAACCGACGGCCCCTGCTGCACGCCATTGCGGCCAGGTCGGTGCCGGCACCCCGCGCCAGCGCAAAAACCCATAGAGCAGGCCCCCGGCGATAAGGAATCGCACCCCGGCCATCAGCATCGGCGGCCAGGACTCCACACCGATGCGAATGAACAGGTAGGTCGAGCCCCAGACCAGGTACAAGGCCAGAAAGGCACCAATCAGCAATAACGGGAAGCGGCGGGAGGCAGGCATGGCAAAACTCGAAATCCGTTTACGGGGAAATGAGTTTAGGGAGCCTCGCCGCCAAAATTAAGTTACAAAACCGGATTAATTGGGCGGCACAATTTGCGTAATGGCTGGGTATCCGGCGCAATGGCAATCAAGCGCCGCCGAGCCTCAATGCTTCAACAACAGACGCCCTTCGATCGGCACATAGCGGCTGGCCGCTCGGATCAGCGACATGGCGGTCAACCCCGGCACACCGTAGACCACCGCCTCGGCGCCATGACGCTGTATCACCCGCTCCAGCAGCAGGTCGAAATCACCATCGCCCGAAGCCAGTACGACCTGATCGACACGGCTGGCTGCATCGATCACATCCAGGGTTATCCCCACATCCCAGTCACCTTTGGCCGAACCATCGCTGCGCTGGATGAACGGCTTGAGGCGCACATCGAAACCAAGGTTGCGCAGGATCTGCTGGAACTGCTGCTGTTTGCTGTCCCCACGGTCGATGGCATACGCCACGGCCTCGACGATCTCACCCTCGCGGCTGACTTCAGACCACAGCGCGGTGTAGTTGAAGTGACAGCCATGGGCCTGGCGCACGGTGTAGTAGAGGTTCTGCACATCGGCGAACAGTGCGATTTTCTTCACTACATACCCTCGGCTGAAGGGGCGCAACGCGCCCCCGAAAATGCCAGCAGTATGCCAGACCGATCAGACGAAGGTGTCGTCGTCCGAGAAGAAGCCGCCATCATCGCTGCCATAATCGCTGTCAGCGAAACCACCCTGGTCAGCGCCCCAGCCACCATTGTCGGCCACCTGCGGCTGCGCGCCCTCGTCGTTCCAGCCAGCGGTATCACTGGCCGGGGCCGGTTCTTCCTTGATCACCTCGACCACCTCTTCCGGCTGCGAGTGGTGGTTGAACAGGCTGCTGATGCCTTGTGCCAGCAACACACCACCGGCCACACCGGCAGCGGTCTGCATCGCACCACCCAGGAAGCTGCTGGCACCACCCCGAGCCGGCGCGGCGCCGAAACCAGGTTGCGCAGCCTGCGGCTGGGAGAAGCCCGGGGCACTCGGCTCACGCCAACCGCCTGCCGACGCGACCGGCGTGGCAGGCCGCTGGGGCTGCTGTGATGGTTGGGCAGGCTGCGGATTACGCCCACTGGCGCCAAAGATGCTGGAGAGGAAGCCACCACTGCTGGTGCTGCTGGTGCGGGAAGCCTCGACCTGGGCACGAGCCTGTTTGAGCTCTGCTTCCAGTTGCTTGTTCTGTTCGTCCAGGCGCTTGAGCGCAGCCTCCTGTACCAGGATTGCCTGGGCCATGTAGTAAGGCGCCGCCGGCTGCTCGCGCAGGTGTTCCTCGATGCGCGCCTGGGCCTGTGCATCACGCGGCTGGCTGGGGTCTTCGGCTTGTTTGATGCGGCCAAACAGGCCATCGATCAGGGTTTGTTCTTCAGTGTTCATGGGCTACCTCGTGGGAAGCGGGACATCGGACGTGTCAAAGATGGGGCGCGCAGGCGGCGGATTCAATCACTGGCCTGGTGAAACTTTTTTCAGCAATTGACTGCTCTGGGCTAAAGTTAGGCCCCTGCTTTTACTGCCATGCGATGTTGACCGATGAATCCGCTGAGCGTTTTGCGCGACTCCCTCTACTTCTTCCGCCGCCACCTGGCAAACATCATCCCGCTGTGCTTGCCGCTGGTCGTACTCGAAGCCCTGGTAACCCAACTGTTGTACCAGCAGTTGGGCGACCAGGCATCACCGGCCTACAGCATGCTGGTGAGCCTGCTGTTCTACCCGCTTTACAGTGCAGCGCTGATTCTTTACCTCGACACCCGCAGCAACGGCCAGGACATCCCCAAACGCGACCTATTTGCCCGCGCCATGCAGCTATGGCCGCAATTGGCACTGCTGATCATGATCAGTTCGCTGCTGATCATGGCGGGCCTGGCGCTGCTGGTCTTCCCGGGGGTATGGATCATGATCAACCTGGTGTTCGCCGAGTATCTGCTGGTGCTGCGCGGCCTGCCGGTGGTGCAGTCGATGCGCGAAAGCGCACGCATGACCACCGGGCACTTCATGCGCATCATGCTCTGCGTACTTGCCGTGCTCGCACCGATCTGGCTGATTGACGGGCTGCTGCTGATCGCCTTCCCCGAGCCTGCACCCGCCCTGGAGCTGGCCATGGCCAGCCTGCTCGGCTTCCTGCAGTTGTTCAGTACCGTGGTGCTGTATCGCCTGTTCATGCTGCTGGAAAGCAAGAGCGACGCCTGAACTGCCTCCCAGTCAGGTACCGCGCGGTTTGGCCCGCGCGGTGGCCTCCGCCACCAGCGGGTCGTCCGGCCAGTAATGCTTGGGGTATCTACCCTTGAGGTCCTTCTTCACCTCTGCATAAGTGGTGCGCCAGAAGTTGGCCAAGTCCTGCGTCACCTGCACTGGCCGGCGCGCTGGCGACAGCAGGTGCAGCTTGACCTGCTGGCGACCTTGGGCGATGCGCGGCGTGTCAGCCAGGCCGAACAGCTCTTGCAGGCGCACGGCGAGGATCGGCGGGTTTTCACTGTAGTCGAGGCGGATACTGGAGCCCGACGGCACAGCCAGGTGCGCGGGCGCCCATTCGTCCAGGCGCTGGGGCAGCGGCCAGGGCAACAGATTACGCAAGATCGAAGGCAGGTCGAGGGCGGCGAAATGGCTCAGCCGGGACACTTTGCCCAGATAAGGCTGCAGCCAGTGCTCCAGGCTGGCCAGCAGCGCCTCATCGCCCAGGTCGGGCCACTCGCTGTGGCCGTCTTTTTCCAGGTCAAGCTGGCGCAACAGCGCTATTCGCGCCTGCCACTGGCGTAGCTCTGGCGTCCAGCTCAGCAGGTTCAGGCCCTTGCGCCGCACCAGGCCTAGCAGTGCCCTGGCGCGGGCGTCATCATCCAGCCCAGGCAACGGTTCACGGCTGAGTACCAGTTCGCCGACCTTGGTCTGACGCTCGGCACGTAACACCTGCTCGCGCTCGTCCCAGTCGAGAATGTCGACGCGCTCGACCTGTTCGGCCAGCACATCGTCGAGCAGCGCCGGGTCGAATTCGGCAGCCAGGTAAATCCGCTCTTCCCGCTGCCCCTGGCGGCTGCCCAGGTCGGCGATGACCAACCACGGGCATTTCATCAGCGCATCGGCCTCGGCGAACAACGCGGCACGGCCGTTGGCCAGGCGATACTCGGCCCCGCCCTCGCGACGCTGCTGGGCAACCCGGTCGGGATAAGCCAACGCCAGCAGGGCGCCGAGCCAGCGTGGATGCTCGGGATCGGCAACCGCCGCACCGGCCTTGCCGCGCAACAGCCCCCGATACTGGCGGGCCAACTGCCGGGCACGCTGCACACCGCCCTGGCCGCCACGGCTGGCCTTGCTGTCACCGCTGATCAGCGCCAGCCGGTCATGCAGGTCGGCGCCACCTGCGCGCTGGCTGTCGCGCTCGCCCAACAAGGCGGCAACATCGCAAGCCATCGCGGCCAAGCCCAGGTCCTGGCCGCGCAGCAGCAGGTGAGCGATACGCGGGTGAGCCGGAAGCTCGGCCATGGCCTGGCCGTGTTCACTGAGGTTGTCGCGGCTGCCCAGCTTGAAAGCGCCAAGCCGCGCCAGCAGGTCCTGCGCCTGGGAAAATGCCGCCGCTGGAGGCTGGTCCAGCCAACGCAACTGGTCAGGCGCAACACCCCATCGGCCAAGTTGCAGCGCCAGGCCAGCAAGGTCTGCCTGGAGGATTTCGGCACTGCCATGCGCTGCCAGCTGGTCGTGCTGCGCCTCTGACCACAAGCGGTAGCACACGCCCGGCTCCAGGCGCCCGGCACGGCCAGCCCGCTGGGTGGCGCTGGCACGGGAGATGCGTTGGGTGTCCAGGCGCGTCATGCCGCTGCCGGGGTCGAAACGCGGTACCCGGGCAAGGCCGGCATCGATGACCACGCGCACGCCGTCGATGGTCAGGCTGGTCTCGGCGATGTTTGTGGCCAGCACGACCTTGCGCAGGCCCTGGGGCGCCGGATCGATGGCGGCACGCTGGGCATTGAGGTCGAGTTCGCCATGCAAGGGGCACAGCAGAATGTCCGGGCGCTCGGCCAATGATTCCTGCAAACGTTGGTGAACCCTGCGGATCTCAGCCTGGCCTGGGAGGAACACCAGCACACTGCCGGGTTGATCGGCCAAGGCCTGCAGCACGCTGTCCACCACCCGTGGCTCGATGAATTCCCCAGGCTGGAACGGCCGGCCCCAACGAATATCAACCGGGTACATGCGGCCTTCGCTGCTGATCACCGGCGCGTCGTCGAGCAGCCGGGACAGGCGCTCGCCCTCCAGGGTTGCGGACATCAGCAGAATTTTCAGCGGCGGATCGTCGCGCAGCAGTTCCCGGCCATTGAGACTCAGCGCCAGGGCCAGGTCGGCATCCAGGCTGCGCTCGTGAAACTC
Organism: Pseudomonas sp. p106; assembly: GCF_003936645.1. NCBI lineage: Bacteria > Pseudomonadati > Pseudomonadota > Gammaproteobacteria > Pseudomonadales > Pseudomonadaceae > Pseudomonas > Pseudomonas sp. p106. Next base: position 196,972 of record NZ_RHQR01000004.1, on the reverse strand, counting down.
ATCGAAGATCAGCAGCCCTACCCCCTCCAGCGCAGGGTCTGCCTGCAACCGGCGGGTCAGGATACCTTCGGTGACCACTTCGATACGGGTATTGGGCCCGACCTTGCTGTCCAGGCGAATGCGGTAACCCACGGTTTCGCCGACTTTTTCGCCCAGCTCGCTGGCCAGCCGTTCGGCCGCCGCACGCGCCGCCAACCTGCGCGGCTCCAGCATCACGATGGTCTGCCCGGCCAGCCAGGCTTCATTCAACAGTGCCAGCGGTACACGGGTGGTCTTGCCTGCGCCGGGCGGCGCCTCGAGCACCGCTTCGTGACGGTTTTCCAAGGCATGGCGCAAAGCCGGCAGGGCAGCATCGATCGGTAAGGAAATCATGGTGGTCCTCGAACAGTCTGGCGAGTATAACGGCGAACCCAGCCTGCTCTATCATGGTCTTAGCATCAGGTGCCGGCGTATCGCCCCACCTTGTGGCAACTTTCTTCGGAGATTCAAATGCGCATCCCATCCCGCGTCATCGGTGGCGCCCTCATCGCCACCTTGCTGACCCAGCTGACGGCCTGCGGCACACTGTTCTACCCCGAACGCCGCGGGCAGATCGAGGGCAAGGTCGACCCGGTAATCGTCGCCCTCGATGCCATCGGCATCCTGTTCTACGTGATCCCAGGCCTGATTGCCTTTGGCGTCGACTTCGCCACAGGTGCCATCTACTACCCTGGGGGCACCACGGCACAAGTAGCGCCAGAGAAACTGCGCGAAGCCATCAAGCCCGATGGCAAGGTCGACAACCTCAAGCTGCAGGCCATTCTCGAAAGCGAACTGGGCCAGCGCCTGCCGCTGGACGACCCGCGGTTGATCCAGCATCGCGGCAGCGTCGAGCAACTGGCAGCGTTCGGCCTGGTGCCGACAGCCTGAAACCTGCAAGGAAACCACCCTCGGCATGATCACCTCGGCTGAACACCAGCGCCTGCTACGCCTGGCCACCCGCGCCTCGCTCGCGGTGGCCAGCATCCTCGTGCTGAGCAAGGCCGTGGCCTGGTGGCTGAGTGGCTCGGTCAGCCTGCTGGCCGGGCTGACCGATTCGGCGCTGGACGCGGTCGCCTCGTTCCTCAACCTGCTCGCAGTGCACTATGCGCTACGCCCGGCTGATGATGACCATCGCTTCGGCCACGGCAAGGCAGAAGCCTTGGCAGGCATGGCCCAGGCAGTGTTCATCGGCGTGAGTGCGGTACTGATCGGGGTTCAGGCCGCCGAGCGCCTGCAATCGCCACAGCCCTTGGGTGATACTGCAATCGGTATCGGCGTGATGCTGCTGTCGCTGGTGCTGACGCTGGCCTTGCTGGCGCTGCAACGCAAGGTGGTACGTGTGACAGGCTCAACGGCGGTGCGTGCCGACTCGCTGCATTATCGCTCTGACCTGCTGCTAAACGGCAGCATCCTGCTGGCCTTGCTGCTGGCGCGCTACGGCTGGCCACAGCTGGATGCGCTGTTTGGCCTGGGTATCGCGCTGTACATCCTGTGGAGCGCACTGCAGATCGCCCGGGAAAGCACGGCAATCCTGATGGACAAGGAACTGCCCGGTGACATCGGCGAGGGCATGGTCGAACTGGTGCTGGGCATCGCCGGGGTCAAGGGGGTGCATGACCTGCGCACCAGGGTGTCGGGCAATCAGTGGTTCGTGCAACTGCATCTGGAGCTGCCGGGCCAGTTGCCGTTGCACGAAGCACATGCCCTGTGCGTCCAGGCCTCTGAAGTCATCCGCCAGCGTTATCCACAGGCCGATGTGATGGTGCATGCCGACCCCGTCTGAGGCTCAATTGATACTGTAGCCCCGGCCACTGAAACACGCCCCCAGCGCCCGCCGGTAGTTGTCTGCAACATTGGCCGGCGGTGCGCTGGGGGCGGTTGCAGGGTCGAAGTTGGACTGGCTCACCGCCCAACGGTGACACTGGTAGCGGTCCTGGTCCTGCTGCTCCTGGCCTTGCCCATGCATCGGGTAGGCCACCACATCGTATGCGTTGCCTGAGGGGGCTTGCGCCACGGGCACCGGTGCCGGTGCAACCGCGGGCGGGCTGACCACCACGTACTCCTGGCTGTCTGCCAGGTACTGGTAATACGTATCGGCCACCAGGAAGAGCAAGGCACCCCCCACCCACACTTCACGTGCATAGGATGGCAGGTAGCCGACCCGCACCCCGTAAGGCGGAGCTACCACGATGTAGCTGCCGCCCTGCGGGCGGTACCAGTAACCACCTGAGTAGAAATAGTCCTGCCCACGGTACGGCACTTTCCAGTAGCGGTCCGGGAAATGGTCGATGCTGTGCCCCGGACGATACTGCGGCCCCGGCCCCCAACCATTGCCATGGCCATCCGGCCGCCCCTGCCAGTCGCCACCAGGCCGTTGACCAGGGCCGCCAGCCTCCCAGTGCCGGTAATCGGCATTGCGCCGGGGAATATCCTGGTAGTAGCCCTGGCGGGCGGGCTGGGTCTGGTGCACTTCATCGCGCGAGTTGAGCGGCGAACGGCCTTCGTAACTACCGTTGGGATCCTGCCGGCCATTGCCACCATGCCCGTCGTCAGGGCCCTGGGCCATCGCCCCCAGGCAGATGCTCACGCCAAGCAAACCAACACCTGCCAACTGCCAGATGCGCGACTTCATGTTGTTCCTCACGGTCAAGATAACGGCACGCTGCCAGTCTACCGTGCCTGTAACGGACAAACAGATGAAATCGCGGCCATGAAAAAAGGGAGGCCTTGAGGCCTCCCTTTAAGAATTGTCGTCCGTGCTCGGCACTTGTGGTGCCGGCTCACCTCATACGCTCTTGTGGAGGTACGTAGCCCGGGGGCCTGGCGGATCCTGTTGGATGGCTGGCCGCGACCGCCCGCCTAGGGCGCGTCGCCGTGGACTGATGTCCGGGCAGTGATTCTGTTGATAAAGATACGGGACAGGGGGCGGCAGCGGATTGCGAAGATTGCTCAGATAAATAGCACTTGCGCAATTTTTAACCCTGGATCGATAATTCACCGCAATCTGATCAGAAAAGGCCTTTTCCATGAGCAAGCTTGACCGCTACGACCTGAGCATCCTCGCCGAATTGCAGCGCGATGCGCGCATTTCCAACCAGGAGCTGGCCGAACGCATTGGCCTGTCGCCCTCACCCTGCTCTCGTCGGGTCAAGCAACTGGAAGACGACGGCTATATCTCACGGCAAGTCGCCCTGCTCGACCGCAAAAAGCTTGGCCTGAGCCTGACGGCTTACGTGCTGATCGGCATGGACCGGCACACCCCGGAGCGCTTCGAGACCTTCGAGGCAGCCATCCGCAACTTGCCACAGGTGCTCGAATGCAGCCTTGTAACCGGCATGGATGCCGACTATCAGCTCAAGGTGGTGGTACCGGACATGGATCACTACCAGAAACTGCTATTGGGCAGCCTGACCCGCATCGAAGGCGTCACCAGCGTGCGCTCGAGCTTCGTGCTCAATCAGGTGCTGGCGAGTACCGAACTGCCCCTGACCCACCTTCGTTGATTGGCTGCTGAGCTTGCCTGGAGAACACACAGATGGATCCGGCTGTATTTGAAGAATGGATGATGATCATCCTGGTCACCGTGCTGATCGGTTTCATGGGCTTCATCGTCTGGGACTTGGCAAAGAAATCCAAGGCCGGGCGCTTTGGCACGATGATCCTGTTCTTCGTGCTGGGGCTGGGGGTGCTGGCCTTTATCATCAAGACCGTGGTCGTGGGGTTTCTGGAAGGGGTGTAGCGCCCTCTCAAGCCGCATCGCCGGCAAGGCGGCGCCCACAAATGCCAAGGCCTGCGCATTTTCTGTGGGGGCCGGCTTGCCGGCGATGAAGCCAGCGAGCATTACAGCTTGGCCGGCACCTCGCGCCAACACCCCTGCTCCAGCCCATCCAGCGCCCAATCACCGATCCGCACCCGCACCAGGCGCAAAGTCGGCAAGCCCACCGCCGCTGTCATGCGCCGCACCTGGCGGTTACGCCCCTCGCGAATCACCAGCTCCAGCCAACTGGTCGGCACGCTCTTGCGAAAGCGTACCGGCGGGTTGCGCGGCCACAGCTCAGGCTCATCGAGGCGCCGTGCTTCGGCAGGCAAGGTCGGCCCGTCATTGAGCTCCACGCCTTCGCGCAACCGCTTTAGCTGCTCATCGTTCGGTTCGCCTTCCACCTGCACCCAGTACGTCTTGGCCAGCTTGTGCCTGGGGTCGGCGATGCGCGCCTGCAAACCGCCGTCGTTGGTCAGCAGCAGCAAACCTTCACTGTCACGGTCCAGCCGCCCGGCCGGGTAAATGCCAGGAATATCGATGTAATCCTTGAGCGTGGCACGGCCATCGCTCTCGCTGAACTGGGTAAGCACATCGAATGGCTTGTTGAACAGGATCAGGCGAGGCTCGGCCGGTGGCGCCTTGGGCTGGCGCTTTGGGCCGGCAGGCCGCGCCTTGGGGTGGCGCGGCTTGGAACGGGGTGGCAGTGGCATGGATCCTCAGCGGAACGGCGGCTCATCGAAGCTGCGCAGTTTACGCGAGTGCAGCGAATTGAGCTCGGTGCGCAGCAGGTCGAGGGCGGCGATACCGATCTTCAAGTGCTGGCTGACCGCGCGGTTGTAGAAGGCGTTGGCCGACCCAGGCAGCTTGATTTCGCTGTGCAGCGGTTTGTCGGACACACACAGCAAGGTGCCATATGGCACTCGCAGGCGATAACCCTGGGCGGCGATGGTGCCGCTCTCCATGTCTACCGCCACGGCCCGCGACAGGTTGATCAGCGGCCGTTCCTGGGCCCAGCGCAGCTCCCAGTTACGGTCGTCGTATGTCAGCACGGTGCCGGTGCGCAGGCGCTTCTTCAATTCCTCGCCCCGCTCGCCGGTAACCTGGGCTGCCGCCTCCTGCAACGCCAGTTGCACCTCGGCCAGGGCCGGGATCGGGATGTTCGGCGGCACCACCCGGTCAAGGATACCGTCGCGGCGCATGTAAGCGTGCGCCAGCACATAGTCCCCGATGGTCTGCGACTGACGCAGGCCCCCACAGTGGCCGATCATCAGCCAGCAATGCGGACGCAGCACGGCCAGGTGGTCGGTGATGTTCTTGGCGTTGGACGGGCCGACGCCGATGTTGACCAGGGTGACACCATCACCGTCAGCGGCGATCAGGTGATACGCCGGCATCTGATAGCGGTGCCAGACCACGCTGGCCACCAGGGCCTGGGCCTCACCATGGTCCATGCCCTTTTCGATCGCCACGTTGCCCGGCAGCACCATGCGCACGAAACGCGGGTCGTCACGCAGCTGTTCAAGGCCATGGCTGATGAACTGGTCGACATAACGGTGGTAGTTGGTCAGCAGGATCCAAGGCTGCACATGGCGCCAGTCGCTGCCGGTGTAATGCACCAGGCGGCGCAGCGAGAAGTCCACGCGGGCGGCGTCGAACAGCGCCAGCGGGAGGGTTTCGGCACTGCCCCAGTCACACAGCCCGTCGGCGATGTTGTCGGTGGCGGCGGACAGGTCGGTACTGGGGAATACCCGTGCCAGCTCGGCGGCAGTGATGCCGCTGCCCGCCAGTTCATCGCCCTGGTCGACCACGTAAGGGTACGGGATGTTCTGCTCGCTGACGCCTACCTCGACGGTCACGGTGTAGTCGTGCATCAAGGGGCGCAACTGCTCGAGCAGATAACCCCTAAATGCCGCAGGCTGGGTGACTGTGACGCTGTAGGTGCCCGCCACCTGTACCTTGGCATAGGCACGGGTGGTGGCGGCGACTTCGCCGTGGCTGTAATAGGTCAGGCGCAAGGCCGGGTAGCGGTAAACGGCGCGCTCGTCGGCGTCCGGCTCGGTGCGGTCCTTCAGGTAACGCTTGAGGGCCTGGCTGAGGGCCCCGGTGGCCTGTTCATGCAAGGCCGCCAGACGGTCGACGGCCTGTTCGGGGGTATCAACGACTACAAAGGCTTGGCTCACACTGTGCTTCCTGTCTGGACATGCATGTCAGCCATCTTGCCTGCCTTCGCCGGTAAAAACACCCCCTGTCAGCCGGGCCAGACCGGCGTGGCCCGTGCCACCAGCGCCTGGACATCGGCGCCGCGCGGCAATGCCCCGTAAACGCGGCCGCCGCCGGCCAGCCGGCTGCCGATGAAGGCATCGCTGACTGAGGTGTTGCCCGCTTCCAGCAACAGCTTGGCCTGCAGGGCCAGGGCGATGTCCTCGGTCAGCTGCCGGGCACGATACTGAATGTCGCCCGTGTCGGCGAACGCGCCCTTGAGATTGCCGATGTGCGCCGCCAGCCGTGGATCGCCATGGCCATCGCCCAGTTCAGCGAACAGCGCGTCGAGCACACCCGGCTCCTTGGACAAGGCACGCAGTACGTCCAGGCACTGGACGTTGCCCGACCCCTCCCAAGTGGAATTGACCGGTGCTTCGCGGTACAAGCGCGGCAGGATGCTGTCCTCGACATAACCGGCGCCGCCCAGGCATTCGGCAGCTTCGTTGATCATCGCGGGCGCGCGCTTGCAGATCCAGTACTTGCCCACCGCCGTGACCAACCGGGCGAAGTGCGCCTGCTGCGGATCATCGAGTTGCTCCAGCGCTTGCCCCATGCGCAGGCTCAAGGCCAGGGCCGCTTCGCTTTCCAGTGCCAGATCGGCCAGCACGTTCTGCATCAGCGGCTGCTCGCTCAGCAGCCGGCCGCCGACCTTGCGGTGCGCGCAGTGGTGACTGGCCTGGGTCAAGGCCTGGCGCATCAGGGCGCTTGAGCCGACCATGCAGTCGAAGCGGGTCATGGCCACCATCTCGATGATGGTTGGCACTCCCCGCCCCTCCTCGCCGACCATCCAGGCCAGAGCGCCACGCAGTTCCACTTCGCTGGAAGCATTGGAGCTGTTGCCAAGCTTGTTCTTCAGGCGCTGGATGTAGAACTGGTTACGGCTGTCATCCGGGCGATGGCGTGGCAACAGGAAACAGCTCAAGCCTTTGTCGGTCTGCGCCAGTGTCAGGAAGGCGTCGCACATCGGCGCCGAACAGAACCATTTATGCCCAACCAGCTCGTAGGCCTGGCCCGGCCCCGGGCTGCCGACAGGATAGGCGCGGGTGGTGTTGGCGCGTACATCGGTACCGCCCTGCTTTTCTGTCATGGCCATGCCGATGGTCACGCCCGCCTTGTGCTGATCGCCGACGTTGCGGGGGTCGTACTCGCGGGCGAGAATCTTCGGCAACCAGTACTCGGCCAGCTCAGGCTGCAACCTGAGTGCGGGGACAGCGGCAAAGGTCATGGTCAGCGGGCAACCGGTACCGGCTTCTGCCTGGCTGTGCAGGTAAGTCATCGATGCCCGGGCTACATGGGCGCCGAGGCGCGGCTCGGCCCAGGGCAACGACGGCAGGCCGTGTTCGACGGCCGTACGCATCAGCTCGTGGTAGGCGGGGTGGAACTCCACCAGGTCGATGCGGTGCCCGTAACGGTCATGGCTGCTGAACGCTGGTTTGTGCGCGTTGGCCAGAAAGCCTGCGGCCATCAGGGGCCCACCGGCCAAGGCACCGTAGGCATCGATCCGCGATTCGGCCCAGCCGGCACCGAAACGCCGCGACCACTCCTGCAGTGGCAGGTCCAGGCGGTACAGGTTGGCGCCGTCGAGGGACGGTGGCTGATTGGTGACTTCGTGGGTTTCAGCGTACTGGTGCAGGTTCATCGGGAGCTCCTGGGGCCGGGTATGCATGAAAGTCCCAGTGAAGCACTCCCTGTGGGCCAGTCAAAGTGACAATAATGACTAAACAGGTGGCAACGCACACCATCGTGGCATGCGCCCGGCAGCCTTCAGAACCGGGTAACCCCCGAAGCCGCCCTGCCCGCCGTTACCTGCACCTGCGCTATCGCCACATTCAGCGTCAACTCGAAACGGCTGCCCAACCCCCGCGTAGACTCATGCATCAACGTGCCCCCCAGCACCTCGCCCAACTGCCGGCAGATCGACAGGCCGATGCCCAGGCCACCGTAGCGCCGGGTCATCGAGCCATCGACCTGGAAGAAGCGCTGATACAGGATCGCCTGGTCCAGGTCATCGAAGCCGATGCCGCTGTCACTGACGGTGAAGGTCAGCGCCAGGCTGTCGGGCCCAAGCCGACGGCCGCGCACCTGAACCATCACACCGCCCTGGTGGGTGAACTTCAGGCCATTGTCCACCAGGCAACCCAGGCAGCGCGTCAACTTATGCGCATCGCCAAGCAGTTCGTCCGGCAGCTCTGCGGGAATGTCCAGGCTCAGGTACAGCCCTTTGCCAAGGGCGGTTCCAGCATAGCCGGCACGCAGGTCCTGAAGCGTGCGGCGCAAGCTGAACGGCACTGGCTGCGCGCGCAGGCGACCTGCCTGCAGCTCGGTGAGGGTAAGAATATCGTCGACCATGTCCATCATGTTCTGCGCAGAGCCCACCGCCGTGCGATGGTACTGGGCCATCTCGGCGCTCAGCGGCAACGTGTGCATCAGCTCCAGCGAGCCGATAACACCGTTCATCGGGGTGCGCAGTTCATGGGTGATCGTGGCGAGGAATTCATCCTTGAGGTGGTTGCTCCTGGCCAGCTGCTGGTTCAGTTGTTCCAGTGTCCGCCCGGTATCACGCAGGGTCTGCGCCTGTTGTTCGCGCATGCTGTTGATACGGTCGGCCAGGGCCAGGGACAACAACGCCACTTCCAGCGCCGCACCGAGCTGGCTGGCATACATGGTCAGGAACACATTGGGCAGGTACCCCAGCACCATCAGGGTATTGACCAGCCCGCCCAGCAGGAACGCCGTCCAGGCAATGATGAACCAGCGAGCCACGCGCAGACCGCGCACCCAGGCGTATAGCCCCGCAGTGAAAATGCTGACGGTGAACAGCAGGGCCAGCACAGTGGCCATGCGCAAGGCAATGCCATAGGGCATGCTCACCGCCAGCAGCATCACCAGCACTGCCCCGAGCATCAACAGTTGCAGCAGCCGATCGAACCCTCGGCTGATCGTGCCCAGGCGCAGGAAGTGGCGGGCGAACTGGCAACCGAACAAGCCGGCAGCACCAATGAACAAGGGCGTGGCGGCATTCGCCCACCAGGGGCTGTTCGGCCAGAAGTACGCCACCCCTGCGCCGTTGACCGACACCTGGTAGAGGCCGAACGAGGCAATATAGAGGATGTAGTAGAGGTAACTGACGTCCCGAACGCTGAGGAAGATGAACAGGTTGTACACCAGCATCACCAGCAACACCCCGTAGATCATCCCCAGTACATACAGGCGCGTGGGCTGCTCTTCCATGTAGGCCTCGGCAGACCACAGCGCCAACGGCGCCTGCACCGAGCCCTGGCTGTGCAGGCGCAGGTAGACGGTGGTCGCCTGATTGGGCTGCAGCGGCAGTTCGAACAGGTAGTTGTTCTGGCGGATCTGCCGGCTGTCGTAGGGCAAGGCATCGCCGGTACGCTGTGCCAGGCGGTAGGTACCATCGGCGCCCGGCAGATAGAGCTCGAGGTGATCCAGCGGCGGGTACGCCAGCTCCAGCAACCATTGGCGCGGTGCGGGGTTGGCCGAGGCCAGGTAGCGCAAATCGACCTTGAGCCAGAACACCGAAGTCGAATAGCCGGCATTCAGCACTTGTTCACGGTGCAGGCGAAAACGCTTGGCGAAGGTGGGCGCGGTAACCTGGGCGATGCTGGCGCTGCCCTCGCGGTCTTCATAGACCTGCATGGTGCTGCCCAGCGAAAGGTACCGGGTGGTGTCGTCGAAATCGACCGCAGTGGCCAGCACGGGCAAGCAGCCCAGAAGCAAAATCAGCAAATAGCGCATACGGCCCCAGCATGGCGTGCCCGGACACGTCGCAATGGCCCCCTATCCCTATGAGACGACGAATTCCGGTAAAGCCCGTTTATCGAGTTATCCGAGCACTCTAGCATAGCTTTGAAGGCTGGCAACGGGCCATCTTGATTTAAGCTTAAAAGGCTCTAGATCAGTGCTTTCAGGCAAGTTAAAAGCATAAAGCTGACCCATCGATCAACAAAACCCGTTTGTAGGACGATCCGTACAAAAGGGTTTGGTGGTAAGCTCGCCGACCATGAATACCTACAGCTCCCGCCCCGTTGTCCTCTGTCTATCCGGCCACGACCCAAGTGGCGGTGCCGGCTTGCAGGCAGATATCGAAGCCCTGATCGCCCAAGGCTGTCACGCCGCACCTGCGGTGACCGCCCTGACCGTGCAGGATACCGTCAATGTTTCCGACTTCCGCGTGCTCGACCGCGAGTGGGTGCTGGCCCAGGCCAATGCCGTACTGGCCGACTCCACGGTAGCCGCGGTCAAGCTGGGCATGCTCGGCTCGATCGAAATGGTCGATACCGTCGCCGAACTGCTCAGTGCCCACCCGCACCTGCCGGTGGTCTGCGACCCGGTGCTGCGCGCCGGTGGCGGTGGCCGGCTGGGCAAGGACGAGGTCGGCTATGCCCTGCGCGAGCGCCTGTTGCCGCTGGCCGCCATCGCCACCCCGAACCTGCCCGAGGCCCGCATTCTTGCCGAACTGCCCGAAGGTACGGCAGATGAGTGTGCCGAAAAATTGTTGCCGTTCTGCAAACACCTGCTGATTACCGGTGGCCACGGCGACGAAGACGAAATCCACAACCGCCTGTACAGCCGCGATGGCCAGCGTCATACCTGGACCTGCCAGCGCCTGCCTGGCAGCTACCACGGCTCGGGTTGTACCCTGGCCAGCACGTTGGCCGGCCGCCTGGCCTTGGGCGAAGCCCTGCAAAGCGCCGTGCGCAGTGCACTCGACTACACCTGGCGCACCCTGCGTGACGCCGAGCAGCTGGGCAAGGGCCAGTTCGTCCCGCGCCGCCTGCCCCTGGACTTCTGCTCCTGATACGAGGCTTTCTGATGAAGCTACGCGGTCTGTATGCAATCACCGACAGCCAGCTGCTCGCCGGCCGTTTCCTGTCCCATGTCGAGGCGGCACTGGAAGGCGGCGTGCGCCTGCTGCAGTACCGCGATAAAAGCGATGATGACGCCCGTCGACTGCGTGAAGCCCAAGCGCTTCTCAAGCTCTGCGAACGCTACGGCACCGAGCTGGTCATCAACGACGACGCCGAACTGGCTGCGCGCCTGGGCGTCGGTGTGCATCTGGGGCAGACCGACGGCCCATTGACCCCGGCGCGTGCGCTGCTGGGCCGCCAGGCCATCATTGGCTCGACCTGCCACGCCAGCCTCGACCTGGCCGCCCAGGCCGCCAGCGAAGGCGCCAGTTATGTCGCCTTTGGCCGTTTCTTCAATTCCGTGACCAAGCCCGGTGCACCCGCTGCCGATGTTGGCCTGCTCGCGCAGGCCCGGGCCCAGGTCAAACTGCCGCTCGCCGTGATCGGCGGCATCACCCTCGACAACGCCGCTCCGCTGGTCGCCCACGGTGCCGACCTGCTGGCGGTGATCCATGGCCTGTTCGGTGCCGACAGCGCGCAGGAAGTCACCCGCCGCGCCCGCGCCTTCAACGCCCTGTTCGCTTCCTGATTTCAAGAGAAGATCCCATGTCCCGTTCCGAATCCCTGTTCGCCCAAGCCCAGAAGCACATCCCAGGTGGCGTCAACTCGCCGGTCCGCGCCTTCAAGAGCGTCGGCGGCACCCCGCTGTTCTTCAAACATGCCGAAGGCGCCTATGTCGTCGACGAAGACGACAAGCGCTATGTTGACTACGTGGGTTCGTGGGGCCCGATGATCCTCGGCCACGGCCACCCACAGGTGCTCGACGCGGTGCGCAACCAGTTGCAGCACGGCTTGTCCTACGGCGCGCCGACCGCCATGGAAACCGAGATGGCAGACCTTGTCTGCTCGCTGGTGCCGTCCATGGAAATGGTACGCATGGTCAGCTCCGGCACCGAAGCCACCATGAGCGCGATCCGCCTGGCCCGGGGTTACACCGGCCGCGACGCCATCATCAAGTTCGAAGGCTGCTACCACGGCCACTCCGACAGCTTGCTGGTCAAGGCCGGTTCCGGTTTGCTGACCCAGGGCGTGCCAAGCTCGGCAGGCGTGCCGGCGGACTTCGCCAAGCACACCCTGACCCTGCCGTTCAACGACATCGCTGCAGTCGAGAAGACCCTGGCCGAAGTCGGCCAGACCGTAGCCTGCATCATCGTCGAGCCAGTGGCCGGCAACATGAATTGCGTACCGCCAGCGCCTGGCTTCCTCGAAGGCCTGCGCGAGCAGTGCGACAAGCACGGCGTAGTGTTGATCTTCGACGAAGTGATGACGGGCTTTCGCGTCTCGCTGGGCGGCGCCCAAGGCTACTACGGCATCACGCCGGACCTGTCGACCTTCGGCAAGATCGTCGGCGGCGGCATGCCGGTCGGCTGCTTCGGCGGCAAGCGCGAGATCATGGGCTGCATCGCCCCGCTGGGCCCTGTGTATCAGGCCGGTACCCTGTCGGGTAACCCGCTGGCCATGGCCGCAGGCCTGACCACGCTGAAGCTGATCAGCCGCCCGGGCTTCCACGACGAGCTGAGCGGCTTCACCAGCCGCATGCTCGACGGCCTGCAGCAGCGCGCAGATGCCGCTGGCGTGCCGTTCGTGACAACCCAGGCAGGTGCCATGTTCGGCCTGTACTTCAGCGGCGCCGACGATATCGTCACCTTCGATGACGTGATGGCCAGCGATGCCGAGCGCTTCAAGCGCTTCTTCCACCTGATGCTCGACGGTGGCGTCTACCTGGCACCTAGCGCGTTCGAGGCCGGCTTTACCTCGATCGCACACGGTGACAAGGAGCTGCAGATCACCCTGGATGCGGCTGAGCGGGCATTTGCCGCACTGAAGTAAAGCGCGGCCAGAGCTCTTCGCCGGGTAAACCCGCGAAGAGCTCTGGCGATAAATGCCCGTCCATCACCAGTAACTTTTCCCACCGGTACATAAATTCGAGTAAAACTTTGTAAGGTTGGCGCTGCTTATCCCATAATGTGCCACCAGAGACATTGGCCGTAGCTTTGCAGAGGTAAGTCGATCCCCATGAACCGCACCGGCCGCGCCCTTGCCCTGGGCTGCCTGTTGCTTCTTCAGCCCCTGCTGGCACTGGCGGAGGGCGGTAACTCGTTGCTGATTCCTGCAACGGGGCGCTGCACGCTCAATGTCCAGCCAGAGGACCAGCAAAACGCCCTCAAGGCTTGCGAGCAGATGGCGGCGACCGGGGACGCCCAGGCGCAGTACGAACTGGGTGAGTACTACTACGCGCAAACCCCCAAAGACCTGAAAATGGCCTTGGACTGGTTCGAAAAAGCCTCGCTGCAGGGCCATGCACAAGCCCAGTATCGCCTTGGCGGCATGTTCTTTCATGGTGAAGGGGTCGAGGCCAACAACGTACAGGCCTATATCCTGCTGAAAATGGCGGCGGTCAACGGCGCCGAAGATGCGCTGGACATGGCCGACGAAGTCACCGAGCAGATGCCCCGCGATGAACTGGAGCATGCCACCCAGGTGCTCGGCCAGATCTTCCGCAAATACCTGCTGGAACTGCAAAGCGCCGAAGGGCGCACGCCGTTCTCGCCGCTCCCCTGACTCGCTTTACTTCTCTGGCATCGGCATAGGGAACGGCATCACATTGCCACTTCCCTTGGCTTCGCTGATCTTGGCCGTGCCCAGGCGCTCGACCTCGTCGATACGCACGATCGAGTGCATCGGCACGAAGCTGCGGATCACACCTTCGAACTGGTTCTTGAGCTTCTCTTCGCTCGGGTCGACCACGATCTGGGTGCGCTCCCCAAAAACGAATTCCTCGATTTCCAGGAAGCCCCACAGGTCGCTCTGATAGATCTGTTTGGCATACATCTCGAAGACCTGCCCCTGATTGAGGAAGATCACTTTATAGATGGCGGGTTCGCGTTTGCTCATGTTTGCCGGGATAACACATGCGTAAGAAAAGGCGCGCATCATAACAGACAGGCCCGTTGATCTGTGCCGCCGATACCGTTGAACGTTTCAGTGCTTTCGCCCCTGCCCTTCAAGGGTTATTCTTGAGTTCACCATTATTGCCGTCGAGCGGCTAAAAACGACCTTGAACGCACCCATACAACCTCATCGCTTCATCCTCGAACCCTTCGAGGCCCACCGCTTCGCCAACCTGTGCGGCCAGTTCGACGAGCACTTGCGCCTGATCGAACAACGCCTGGCTATCGAAATCCGCAACCGCGGCAATCAATTCGAGCTGATCGGCGAACCCAAGACAACCTCTGCTGCCGAGCAACTGCTGCGCCGCCTCTATCGCGAGGCAAAGGCCACCGAGCTGTCGCCGGAAACCGTGCACCTGTACCTGCAGGAGTCGACCGTCGAGAACATCGATAACCCGGCAGTCAACGAGGTCAGCGTTTCCCTGCGCACGCGCAAGGGCAACATTCGCCCACGCGGCGTCAACCAGCAGCGCTACGTCAAGGAAATCCTGGCCAACGACATCAACTTCGGCGTAGGCCCGGCCGGTACCGGCAAGACTTACCTGGCCGTGGCCTGCGCCGTCGATGCCCTGGAGCGCGAGCAGGTGCGACGCATCCTGCTGGTGCGCCCGGCGGTCGAGGCCGGCGAAAAGCTTGGCTTCCTGCCTGGCGACCTGGCCCAGAAGATCGACCCGTACCTGCGCCCGCTGTACGACGCCCTGTACGAAATGCTCGGCTTCGAGCACGTGGCCAAGCTGATCGAGCGCCAGGTGATCGAGATCGCCCCGCTGGCCTACATGCGCGGCCGTACCTTGAACAACAGTTTCATCATCCTCGACGAGAGCCAGAACACCACGCTCGAGCAGATGAAAATGTTCCTGACCCGTATCGGCTTCGGCTCCACTGCGGTGATCACCGGCGACATCACCCAGGTCGACCTGCCACGTGGCACCAAGTCGGGCCTGGCTCATGTGATCGAGGTGCTCAAGGACGTTCCGGGTATCAGTTTTACCCACTTCCAACCCAAAGATGTGGTTCGTCACCCACTGGTGCAGCGCATTGTCGAGGCCTATGACCGCTTCGATGCCCGCCAGGCCAAGCCCGAGGCGCCCGGCAAAGATGCTTGAACTTGACCTGCAGCGCGCCACGGATGCCGCCACCCCTGACGATGCCGCTTTGCGCGCCTGGTGCGAACTGGCCTTGCGCCAGCGCAGCGCCGACTCGGAAATGACCATCCGTCTGGTCGACGAAGCCGAAGGCCGCGAGCTCAACCACACCTACCGGCACAAAGACTACGCGACCAATGTGCTGTCGTTCCCGGCCGATGTGCCCGATGAACTGCTCGATATCCCGCTGCTGGGCGACCTGGTTATCTGCGTGCCGGTGGTCGAGCGCGAGGCTGCCGAACAGGGCAAATCGCTGCAAGCGCATTGGGCGCACCTGGTCATCCACGGCTGCCTGCACCTGCTTGGCTACGACCACATCGAAGACGATGAGGCCGAGGAAATGGAAGCGCTGGAACGGGAATTGCTGGCAGAACTGGGTCACCCCGACCCGTATGCCGATGATGAAAACGATTCAATCACACACTGATACTGCAAGGATCACGAGAACCGCCATGAGCGAAGATCGATCGAGCAACGGGCAGAAGTCCTGGCTGGGTAAACTGACCCAGGCTTTTGCCCATGAGCCGAAAAACCGCCAGGAGCTCCTCGAGCTGCTGCGCGAAGCCCATCAGAACAAGCTGCTCGACAGCGAAGCGCTGACCATCGTCGAAGGCGCCATCCAGGTCGCCGACCTGCAGGTACGCGACATCATGGTGCCGCGTTCGCAGATGATCAGCATCAAGGCTACCCAGTCACCTCGCGAATTCCTGCCGGCCGTCATCGACGCCGCGCACTCGCGTTACCCGGTGATCGGCGAAAGCCATGACGATGTGCTCGGGATCCTGCTGGCCAAGGACCTGCTGCCGCTGATCCTCAAAGAGAACGGCGACAGCTTCAACATCAGGGACCTGCTGCGCCCGGCCACGTTCGTGCCCGAGTCCAAGCGCCTGAACGTGCTGCTGCGCGAGTTCCGCGCCAACCACAACCACATGGCCATCGTCATCGACGAGTACGGCGGCGTGGCGGGCCTGGTCACCATCGAGGACGTGCTCGAACAGATCGTCGGCGACATCGAAGACGAGCATGATGTCGAGGAAGACAGCTATATCAAGCCACTGCCCAGCGGCGACTTCCTGGTCAAGGCGCTCACGCCGATCGAGAACTTCAACGAGTTCTTCGACAGCGAGTTCTCCGATGATGAGTTCGACACGGTTGGCGGCCTGGTGATGAGCGCTTTCGGCCACCTGCCCAAGCGCAACGAGACCACTGAGATCGGGCCCTACAAGTTCCGTATTCTCAATGCCGACAGCCGGCGGATACACTTGCTGCGCCTGACCCCGATCACCCGCTAAGGACAAACATGCGTTGGATCACCCGCCCCGGCTGGCCCGGTAACCTGCTGGCCTTGGCGGCCGGCGCCTCTACCCTTCTGGCCCTGGCGCCATTCGACATCTGGCCGCTGGCCCTGTTGTCCATCGCGGTGCTCTACCTCGGCCTGCGCGAGCTCACCCCGCGCCAGGCCATGTGGCGCGGCTGGTGGTTCGGGTTTGGCCTGTACGGGGCCGGCACCTGGTGGATCTACGTCAGCATGAACACCTACGGCGGCGCCTCGCCGCTGCTGGCGATCGTGCTGCTGGTGGCGTTCTTCGCCGCCCTTGCCTGGTTCTTTGCCCTGCCCACCTGGCTGTGGGCGCGCTGGCTGCGCCGCAATGAAGCCCCCTTGGCCGATGCGCTGTGCTTTGCCGCCCTGTGGCTGCTGCAAGAGGCTTTCCGAGGCTGGTTCCTGACCGGCTTCCCCTGGCTTTATGCCGGCTACAGCCAACTGGACGGGCCTTTGGCTGGCCTGGCGCCGCTGGGCGGCGTGTGGCTGATCTCTTTCGCCCTGGCATTGAGCGCGGCGCTGCTGTGCAACCTGCACCGCCTGCGTGCACGCCCATCGTTCCTTGCCGTGGGAGCCTTGTTGCTGCTGGCCCCCTGGGTTGTCGGCATGGCCCTCAAAGACCACGCCTGGACCAAGCCTGCTGGCGACCCCCTGACGGTCGCAGCCCTGCAGGGCAACGTCGAACAAGAGCTGAAATGGGACCCGGCGCACATCGATGCACAACTGGCGCTGTACCGCGACATGAGCTTCAGCTCAAAACCGGTGGATCTGCTGGTTTGGCCAGAGACAGCCGTGCCGATCCTCAAGGACCAGGCCCAAGGCTACATCGACGTGATGGGGCGTTTTGCCGCCGACCGGCATTCGGCACTTATCACCGGCGTGCCGGTGCGCGAAGTGGTGCATCAGCAACGCCGCTACTACAACGGCGTGACCGTGACAGGCGAAGGCGATGGCACCTACCTCAAGCAGAAGCTGGTGCCCTTCGGCGAATACGTGCCACTGCAGGACATGCTTCGCGGCCTGATCGAGTTCTTCAACCTGCCGATGTCGGACTTCGCCCGCGGCCCTGAGGACCAGCCACTGCTCCAGGCCAAGGGTTACCAGATTGCCCCGTACATCTGCTACGAGGTGGTCTACCCCGAGTTCGCTGCGGGCTTGGCGGCGCGCAGCGACCTGTTGCTGACCATCAGCAACGACACCTGGTTCGGCACCTCGATCGGCCCGCTGCAGCACCTGCAGATGGCGCAGATGCGCGCGCTGGAAGCCGGCCGCTGGATGATCCGCGCCACCAACAACGGCGTCACCGCCCTGATCGACCCGTTTGGCCGGATTACGGCCCAGGTTCCGCAGTTCCAGCGGGCCGTGCTGTATGGCGAAGTGGTACCGATGCAGCAACTGACGCCGTACCTGCAATGGCGCTCGTGGCCGCTGGCGATTGTCTGTGCCTTGCTGCTGGGTTGGGCATTGCTGGCGGGGCGCATAGCCAAAACCGTCTGATCAGGCCGTAGAAGCGGCCTTGTGTCGCGATGGGCTGCGAAGCGGCCCCAGGATATCAGCGGCGCCACAGATATCCTGGGACTGCTGCGCAGTCCTTTCGCGACACAAGGCCGCTCCACGGGCTCGAGTGCTCTCTTGAATCAATAGAACAACCGATACCCCGCCAACCCTACCGCTTCATTCAGCAATTGCCCGCTCTGCCACATCGCCCGGCTTTCCGGCAGCAACCCGGCAAACGGCCGCGCATGGTCCCGCCCAAGGAACCCCATCGGCGCCGGTATCACTTCAAACCCGGCCTGCTCGAAGCTCCAGCGCGAACGTTGCATGTGCCACGCCTGGGTCACCAGCACCACACGCCCAATACCCAGTGGCTTGAGTAATTGCGCGCTGAATTGGGCATTTTCCCACGTAGTTCGGCTGGCCTCTTCCTTCCATTTGACCTCGACAGCGAAATCTTCACGCAGCCGATCCGCCATTAGCCGCGCCTCGCTCGGCGGGGTACCGTAGTGCAAACCACCACTGGTCAGCACCGGCAAGCCCGAAGCCTTGGCCAGTCGCGCGGCAAAGCGCATACGCTCAAGCGCCGTTGCCGAGGGCTGGTCCTCACCGCCCCAGGCCGGATCACCGCGCTCACGCCCTGCGCCGAGCACGACGATGGCATCCGCCCTGCGCGCCAGGCTGGCCCAATCGCCGGATGCCAGCGGGGGCTCGGTTTCCAGCAGGCGCGCACCGTGCTGCACCACCAGCGGCAGGCTCATCAACCACAACCCACCCAGCCCCAGCACAAAGCACAGCGCCGCCAGGCGCGGGCGCCGGGCGCGCAACCACCAGGCCGCCAGCAACAGCAGGAACAGGATGCCCGGCGGCATCAACCATTGTTTGATGAAAAATCGAATCGGCATCGGCTACACCTCCTTGGCAGGCGTGCAGCCTATGAGGATCGGCGCCGGTCAACAAGTGCGCTGCCGGCGCCGATCGAGTGAAGTGTTTGTTGAATTACCGGGGCGCGATGGCCTGCGCCGGGCGCCCTGAACGGCTAGCGATGTGGCAGCGTCCTGGGTGTCGCCGTCGTGGCGGGGCGTTTCTTGTCCTTGAGCCAGATGATCTTCGCCGATGTCGGTTCCGCATGCGGGTAACTACCGGCGCAGGCATTACGGCGTTCCGGGACCGAGTCCAGGTAAGCCTTGATCACTTCGAACTCTGCATGGCTCAGGCCACGCAACTCCAGCTCGGCTGGCATCTCGTCGCGCAATCGTACCGACGTTCTGGCGACTTCCAGGGCCAGGCCAAGACGGTCGATCAGGCGTTCGTAAAGCTCCGGTTTGATTGCGGGTAGCTGCGTCTCTCCCATCCGTTCACCTCATTGAAGATAAAGAATATCTCCCCCCACACCTGAGCTTAGCGCCGCTTCGAAAAGCAGCCCGATGCAGCGACCAGCGGCCATTCGCAATCAGGGTTTCCCACGATGCGCGGCGCTACTGTATGCTACGGCGTTCACTCTCACGACACCGGAGTGCCGGACGCAGCGAGGTTCCGCTGCCTGGAACAAGGTCTCTTCTCTCTCAGCCAAAAGTAGCCATGCACGAACAATACACGCCCCGTGATATCGAAGCCGCCGCCCAGCATTTCTGGGACGAGCAACAGTCGTTCGCTGTTACCGAACAGCCAGGCAAAGACACCTACTATTGCCTATCGATGTTCCCGTACCCGAGCGGCAAGCTACACATGGGCCACGTGCGCAACTACACCATCGGCGACGTGATTGCCCGCTACCAGCGCATGCTGGGCAAGAACGTCCTGCAACCGATGGGCTGGGACGCTTTCGGCATGCCAGCGGAAAACGCGGCGATGAAAAACAACGTCGCCCCGGCCAAGTGGACATACGAAAACATCGACTACATGAAGACCCAGCTCAAGAGCCTGGGCCTTGCCATCGACTGGGCACGTGAAGTCACCACCTGCAAGCCGGACTACTACCGCTGGGAACAGTGGCTGTTCACCCGCCTGTTCGAAAAAGGCATCATCTACCGCAAGAACGGTACCGTGAACTGGGACCCGGCCGACCAGACCGTGCTCGCCAACGAGCAGGTCATCGACGGCCGCGGCTGGCGTTCGGGCGCGCTGATCGAAAAGCGCGAAATCCCCATGTACTACTTCCGCATCACCGACTACGCCGACGAGCTGCTGGAAAGCCTCGACGAGCTGCCGGGCTGGCCTGAGCAGGTCAAGACCATGCAGCGCAACTGGATCGGCAAGTCGCGCGGCATGGAAGTACAGTTCCCGTACGATCAGGCGAGCATCGGCCACGAAGGTACGCTGAAAGTCTTCACCACCCGTCCGGACACCCTGATGGGCGCGACCTACGTTGCCGTTGCCGCCGAGCACCCATTGGCTACCCAGGCCGCCCAGGGCAACCCGGCGCTGCAGGCATTCATCGACGAGTGCAAGAGCGGCAGCGTTGCCGAGGCCGACATGGCCACCCAGGAGAAGAAGGGCATGCCCACTTCCCTGCTGGTCGAGCACCCCCTGAGCGGTGAAAAGCTGCCGGTATGGGTCGCCAACTATGTGCTGATGCACTACGGCGACGGTGCCGTAATGGCCGTACCGGCCCACGACGAGCGCGACTTCGAGTTCGCCCACAAGTACAACCTGCCGGTCAAGGCTGTGGTGCGCACCAGCGCCGGCGACGAAGTCGGCAGCGAATGGCAGGCGGCCTACGGCGAGCACGGCCAGCTGATCAACTCCGGCGAGTTCGACGGCCTGGACTTCGCTGGTGCCTTCGATGCCATCGAGGCGGCCCTGATCCGCAAGGAGCTGGGCAAATCCCGCACCCAGTTCCGCCTGCGCGACTGGGGCATCAGCCGCCAGCGTTACTGGGGCTGCCCGATCCCGATCATCCACTGCCCGTCCTGCGGCGACGTGCCGGTGCCGGAAGACCAGCTGCCGGTCACCCTGCCAGAGAACGTGGTGCCGGACGGCGCCGGTTCGCCACTGGCGCGCATGCCCGAGTTCTACGAGTGCAGCTGCCCGAAATGCGGCGCCGCGGCAAAGCGTGAAACCGACACCATGGACACCTTCGTCGAGTCGTCCTGGTACTTCGCCCGCTACGCCTCGCCGAACTACGACAAGGGCCTGGTCGATCCGAAAGCAGCCAACCACTGGTTGCCGGTCGACCAGTACATCGGCGGCATCGAACACGCCATTCTGCACCTGCTTTACGCGCGCTTCTTCCACAAGCTGATGCGTGACGAAGGCCTGGTCACCTCCAATGAACCGTTCAAGAACCTGCTGACCCAGGGCATGGTGGTCGCCGATACCTACTACCGCGTCGCCAGCAACGGTGGCAAGGACTGGTTCAACCCGGCCGACGTCGAAATCGAGCGCGATGCCAAGGCCAAGATCATTGGCGCACGCCTGAAGACCGACGGCCTGCCGGTGGAAATCGGCGGCACCGAGAAGATGTCGAAGTCGAAGAACAACGGCGTCGATCCGCAGTCGATGATCGAAGCCTACGGCGCCGACACCTGCCGCCTGTTCATGATGTTCGCCTCGCCGCCCGACATGAGCCTGGAATGGTCGGACTCTGGCGTCGAAGGTGCAAGCCGCTTCCTGCGTCGTGTCTGGCGCCTGGCCCAGGGCCACGTCAACCAGGGCCTGCCGGGTAAACTGGACCTCGCCACGCTGAACGACGAGCAGAAGGTCATCCGCCGTGCAATTCACGCCGCGATCAAGCAGGCCAGCACCGATGTGGGCCAGTACCACAAGTTCAACACCGCCATCGCCCAGGTGATGACCGTGATGAACGTCCTGGAGAAGGCCCCCCAGGGCACCGAGCAAGACCGTGCGCTGCTGCAAGAGGGCCTGGAGGCCGTCACCTTGTTGCTGGCCCCGATCACCCCGCACATTTCCCACGAACTGTGGAAGGCGCTGGGCCATGAGCAAGCGGTTATCGATGCTGGGTGGCCAGTTGTCGATGAAAGCGCTCTGGTGCAGGACACCGTCACCCTGGTGGTCCAGGTCAACGGCAAACTGCGTGGCCAGGTAGAAATGCCTGCAGCCGCCAGCCGCGAAGAAATCGAAGCCGCCGCCCGCAACAACGAAAATGTCCTGCGCTTCATCGATGGCCTGACCATCCGCAAGGTCATCGTAGTGCCAGGCAAGCTGGTCAACATCGTCGCCAACTGATGGCAACGCCCACCTGCAGCCAGTGCGGGTGGGCGGTATCGGCCCACAAGGGAGCAACAACATGATCAAACGCAATCTGCTGGTATTGGGCCTGGCCATCATGCTCAGCGCCTGCGGTTTCCAGCTGCGCGGCACCGGCACCTCCGAGCTCAGCGTCAAGGAAATGGACGTCAGTGCACGTGATGCCTACGGCCCGACCGTGACTCAACTGCGCGAAGTACTGGAGCGCAGCGGCGTCAATGTGCACACCGGCGCCCCGTATCGCCTGGTACTGACCAACGAACAGCAAACCCAGCGCGCAGCGTCCTACGCCAGCAGCAACCAATCTGCCGAGTACGAACTGACCACAGTGCTCAGCTACAGCATCCTTGGCCTGAACAACCTGGAGCTGATGAGCGACAAGCTGGAAGTGCGCAAAATCTATGTACGCGACGGCGGCAACATCACCGGTTCCGACCAGGAAGCCACTGTTGCCCGCGAAGAAATGCGCCGCGACCTGGTCAACGCCATGGTCGTGCGCCTGCAGATGCTGACGCCGCCTCAGCTGGACCAGTTGCAGCGCGAAGCTGACGAACGCGCCAAGGCCGAAGCCGCCGCACTGGAGGCCGCGCGCAGCCAGCAGGCGGAAACGCCGCAGCAATCGCCGCTGGAAATTCCGGGCAATTAAGCCCGTGCGGGGCACTCCGGTGCCCCGCCTGTTTCCGATGAAGCTCGCCCCCGCCCAACTCAACAAGCACCTGCAAGGCGCTCTGGCCCCGGTCTATGTGGTCAGTGGCGACGATCCGCTGCTGTGCCAGGAAGCCGCCGACGCCATACGCAATGCTGCGCGTCAGCAGGGCTTTGACGAGCGCCAGGTGTTCAGCGCCGACGCCAGTTTCGACTGGGGCACCCTGCTGCAGGCGGGCGCCAGCCTGTCCCTGTTCGCCCAACGCCGGCTGCTGGAACTGCGCCTGCCCTCGGGCAAGCCTGGTGACAAAGGCGCAGCGGCGCTGATGGAATACTGCGCCAACCCTGCCGAGGACACCCTGCTGCTGGTCAGCCTGCCCAAACTCGATGGCAGTGCGCAGAAGACCAAATGGGGCAAGGCCCTGATCGAGGGCAGCCATTGCCAGTTCATCCAGATCTGGCCGGTGGATGCCCAGCAGTTGCCGCAGTGGATCAACCAGCGTTTGGCACAGGCCGGCCTTTCGGCCCAGCGTGATGCGGTCGACCTCATTGCCGCACGTGTCGAAGGCAACCTGCTGGCTGCTGCCCAGGAAATCGAAAAGCTCAAACTGCTCGCCGACGGCAGCCAGATCACCGTAGACACTGTGCAGGCGGCCGTTGCCGACAGCGCGCGCTTCGATGTCTTCGGCCTGGTCGATGCCATTCTCAATGGCGAAGCTGCGCATGCCCTGCGCATGCTCGAAGGCCTGCGCGGTGAAGGCGTGGAGCCACCTGTGATTCTCTGGGCCCTGGCGCGCGAACTGCGTCTGCTCGCGGGGCTTTCGCAGCAGTTCAGCCAGGGTGTGCCCTTGGACAAGGCCTTCAGCCAGGCCCGCCCACCGGTATGGGACAAGCGCCGGCCGCTGGTCAGCAAAGCCCTGCAGCGCCTGTCGGCGCAGCGCTGGGCGCAGCTGCTGCAGGATGCCCAGCGCATCGATGCACAGATCAAGGGGCAAGCCGTGGGGTCACCATGGACCGGGCTGTCACGCTTGTCATTGCTCATGGCCGGGCAGCGGTTGGCTCTACCGCCTGAGTGACTCAAATACTGGGAGCTTGTTTGCAGCCCCGGTATTTCAAACCATTGACACAATCAATTGGCCCCGGCCTCTCTACAGGCCTAGAGTCCGCCCCGAAACCCACCCGCCCCGGGAATTCCGCCATGAGCAAAAAGCCGAAGAAGCACGGCCCCAACAAGGCCAAATCCATCGTCGCCCAACCCTTGTTCCGCTGCCGCCAGGAGCGACCGGACAAGGGCAAAGGCAGCTACCGCCGCGAAGCCTTCCAATCGAGAGATTGGGAGGCTTCTTACTTTTTGGCCGCATGAAAGCATCGAAAGCGCAGGCATGATATGGTCGGCACCTGACCTGAAATTCTGGATCTGTGCATGCCCTTCAGTCTTACCCCTCGCTGGAAATCCCGCCAGCTGCTCGCGGCCTCCAGCTTAATCCTGCTCGTCGCCTGCGCGGAAAAGCCCACCGCCGCCGACGCCCTGCCGCTGGCCCCCGCCCAGCCCGCGCCGGTAGTGACTCTGCCCAGCGCCACGCCCGACGTCAGCACTGAAATTCAGCCGCTGCAAACATTTGCCCAATGGCAGGCCGGCTTCCGCCAGCAAGCGCTGCAGGCTGGTATCTCGGCAAGCACTTTCGACCGCGCGTTCATTGGCGTGACGCCGGACATGGATGTGATCAAGGCAGACCGCAGCCAGCCCGAATTCACCCGCCCGGTGTGGGAATACCTGGAAGGAGCGCTGTCGCCACTGCGAGTGCGAAACGGCAAGAAACTGCTTGAGCAGAATGCCGAGCTGCTGGCCCGCCTCGAACAGCGCTATGGTGTAGACCGTCAGGTCCTGGTCTCGGTCTGGGGCATGGAGAGCAACTTTGGCCAGTTCCAAGGCAGCAAGTCGGTAATTCGCTCACTCGCGACCCTGGCGTATGAAGGCCGCCGCCCGCAGTTTGCCCAGGATCAGCTGATTGCCGCGCTGCAGATCATCCAGCATGGTGACATTCAGCCAGAGGCCATGCGTGGCTCCTGGGCCGGCGCCATGGGCCAGACCCAGTTCATCCCCACCACCTACAACACCCATGCAGTGGACTTCGACGGTGACGGCCGCCGCGATATCTGGAACAGCACTCCGGATGCCTTGGCATCGACTGCGCATTACCTGCAAAGCTCCGGCTGGAAGCGCGGGCAACCATGGGGCTTCGAGGTTCAGGTACCTGCAGGCTTCGACTTCTGGCTGGCCGATGGCGCGCTGCGCAAGCCCGTCAGTGAGTGGTTGCAATTGGGTGTGAAACTGCCGGCGGGCACCAAACTGCCGATGGGCAGCAACGAACTTTCCGCAGCCCTGCTGCTGCCGGCCGGCGCCCGTGGCCCAGCATTCCTGGTGCTGGACAACTTCCGCGCCATTCTCAAGTACAACAACTCATCGTCCTATGCACTGGCCGTGAGCTTGCTGGGCGATCGTTTCTCGGGCTGGGGCTTCATCGCAGGCAGCTGGCCGAAGGAAGACCTGCCGCTGAGCCGCAGCGAGCGCATGGAGCTGCAGAACCTGCTCAACGCCAATGGGCATGATGCGGGCAACCCCGATGGCATCATCGGTGCCAATACGCGCAAGGCCATTCGCAATGCGCAGCAGGGTTTTGGGTGGCCAGCAGATGGGTACCCGACGCACAAGTTGCTCGATAGCCTGCGTCAACGGTGATAATGCCGGGGGCGCCTTGCGCCCCATCGCGACACAAGGCCGCTCCTGCTCATCCCCCTGTAGGAGCGGCCTCGTATCGCGATGGGCCGCAAAGCGGCCCCGACAATCTCACCCCTTGAACAAATCCTGCGCCAACACCAGGCTCCGCGCCTCGCTGTCCAGCACCACCTCTGCCCCCAGCGGCAAACACACGTTCGGGTCACAATGCCCGCTGCGCCACCCGGCCAGCACTGGCACACCCAACGGCGCGAAGATGTCCAGCAACAGGGGCGTCAACGCCGCCACGGTGATACCGGCAAAATCCCCCACCAGCACCCCCTTCACGCCCGCCAGCTTGCCTGCCAGACGCAACTGGGTCAGCAGCCGGTCCACCCGGTAAAGCGGCTCATTGACGTCCTCGATGAACAGGATGCAGCCCTTCGTATCGATCTGCGCCAGTGTTCCCAGGGTCGCCCCCAGAATCGACAGGTTGCCGCCCAGCAAACGCCCCCTGGCAACACCAGGCACCACGCAATTCAAGACGAATTCAGCCGGGTGCACGATGGCATCACCCTCCCCTAGCGCCCCACTCAACTGCGCCATCAGCGACGACTCGGTCGGTGCGAGCTTGGCACCCAGCAGGTCAGCGTTGAGCATCGCTCCATGAAAGCTGATCAAGCCGCTATGACGATAGATAGCCGTGTGCAGCGCAGTGATGTCGCTATAGCCGATCAGCGGCTTGGGGTTGCGCCGGATCAGGTCGAAGTCGAGCTGATCGAGCAGGCGCATGCTGCCATAGCCACCGCGCATGCACAGGACTGCGTCGATGGTCGGGTCAGCGAAGGCATCGTGCAGATCCTGTAACCGTTGCTGATCGGAGCCCGCCAGATAGCCTTCGGCCTGCCCCACTCCAGGGTAGATACGGCAGCGATAACCGCGCTCGGCAAACCACTGGCCAGCCTTTTGCGCATCCAGCCTTGCCGGCCCGGCCGGAGCGACAATGGCAAAGCAGGCATTGTCCGGCAGCGCGGCGGGCAGGCGGTGTTCAAACGTTTCGGCGCAATTCATCGCAACTCCTTGCAGCGCTGGGCACAAAAACAAAAATGCCGATGCCGCCTTTCGGCGTGCATCGGCATGTACGGCTCAAACCAGGATCAGAGCTTGATCTTGGCTTCGTGAGCCTGCTGGTCGGCATGGTAGGACGAACGCACCAACGGGCCCGATGCGACGTTCTTGAAGCCCATCTTGTAGCCTTCCTCGGCAAACCAGGCGAAGGTGTCGGGGTGCACGAAACGCTGCACTGGCAGGTGGCTGCGCGAAGGCTGCAGGTACTGCCCGAGGGTGAGCATGTCGATGTCATGCTCACGCATGCGGTGCATCACTTCGATCACTTCTTCGTCCGTCTCGCCCAGGCCGAGCATCAGGCCAGACTTGGTCGGTACGTGCGGCACCATCTGCTTGAACTTCTGCAGCAGGTCCAGCGACCAGTCGTAGTCCGAACCGGGACGTGCGGCCTTGTACAGGCGCGGTACGGTTTCAAGATTGTGGTTGAAAACATCCGGCGGCTCTTGCGCGGTAATCTCCAGGGCCACATCCATCCGGCCACGGTAATCCGGCACCAGGGTTTCCAGCTGTACGCCCGGCGACAGCGCGCGGATCTCGCGGATGCAGTCGGCGAAGTGCTGGGCACCACCGTCGCGCAGGTCGTCGCGGTCCACCGAGGTGATCACTACGTACTTCAGGCGCAGGTCGGCGATGGCAACAGCCAGGTTTTTCGGCTCGTCCACATCCAGCGGTTTCGGCCGGCCGTGGCCGACATCGCAGAACGGGCAGCGACGGGTGCAGATGTCGCCCATGATCATGAAGGTGGCGGTACCACCGGAGAAGCACTCACCCAGGTTCGGGCAGGAAGCTTCTTCGCACACGCTGTGCAGCTTGTGCTTGCGCAGCAGTTGCTTGATGCGGTCTACCTCAGGGGAAACCGGGATGCGCACGCGGATCCAGTCGGGTTTCTTGGGCAGCTCATCGGTAGGGATGATCTTCACCGGAATGCGCGCCACCTTGTCGGCACCACGCAGCTTGACCCCAGCTTCCACCTTCTTCGGCGCTGGGCGCGGGGTGGCATCCTGGGTAGGTATCAGGTTCGGCACGGCTTCTTGCACAGTTGTCATATTCAGTCGATTCCGCCCGTCAGGGTCGTCTGCTCAGCATAGTCGAGGTGCTTGACCAGCTGTCCGCGCAGCCTTGTCCTGACCTCGTCGAGTTCGATCGGGCCTGCCAGGTCACGCAGCTGGGTCATGGCCAGCCCCGCATACCCGCAGGGGTTGATTCGGCGGAATGGCGCAAGGTCCATGTCCACGTTCAGAGCAAGGCCGTGAAAAGAACGGCCATTGCGGATTCGCAGGCCGAGGGAGGCGATTTTCGCTCCGTCGACATAGACACCCGGCGCATCGGGCTTGGCCGCAGCGCTGACACCGTAACTGGCAAGCAGCTCGATCAGCGTCTGTTCGATGCGGCTGACCAGTTCGCGCACACCAAAGCCAAGGCGGCGCACGTCCAGCAGCAGGTAGGCAACCAGTTGCCCGGGGCCGTGGTAGGTCACCTGGCCACCCCGATCGGTCTGCACCACCGGAATATCGCCCGGTACCAGCAGGTGCTCGGCCTTGCCGGCCTGGCCCTGGGTGAAAACCGCGGGGTGCTCTACCAGCCAGATTTCATCCTGGCTGTCCGGGCTACGCTGCTCGGTGAAGCGACGCATGGCTTCCAGCACCGGTTCATAGGGCTGCAGGCCAAGCTCGCGAAAACCGAGACAAAGGGACATCAGAGCACCATTTTCACGATGCCGGTGGCACGCAGGGCGCTGTTTATATCGTGCAGCTGATTTTCGCTCTCGGCAACGATGTGCAACTGCACCGTGGTGTACTTGCCTTCCTTGCTCTGGCGTTCGGCCAAAGTGGCGAGGTCGACCTTGGCATGCTTGCTCAGGACCTCGATCACCATGTCCTTGAAGCCGACAACGGTATCGCCGATGACCTTGATCGGGTAATCGGCGCAGGGGAATTCGATCTTGTGCGACTTGACGTCAGGTTCGCTCATGGCGGAAACGGCCTCGTAAGCCGTGGCAACAACAACGCCCCCGCAGGATTACGGGGGCGTGCAGGTCACGTATCAGTTGAACAACCCGTAGAAGAATAGACGGATGCTATCCCACATACGACGGATGAAACCACCTTCCTCTACGCCATCGAGGGCGATCAGGTCGGCGCTGTGAACCACGTTCTCGTCCAGTTTGACTTCCACTTTACCGATCACGTCACCTTTGGCGATCGGTGCGGTGAGCTGCGGGTTCATGGTCATCGACGCCTGGAGGCGCTTCATCTGGCCTTTGGGCATGGTCAGGGTCAGGTCGTCGGCCAGGCCGGCTTTGACAATGCTGGTGGCGCCTTTCCAGACCGGGGCCTGGGTCAGTTCGGTGCCCTTTTGATAGAAGGTCTGGGTTTCGAAGAAGCGGAAGCCATAGGTCAGCAGCTTCTGGGTTTCGGCAGCACGGGACTGCTCGCTGTTGGTGCCGAACACCACCGCGATCAAGCGCTGGCCGTCGCGTACAGCCGAGGCCACCATGCAGTAGCCGGCTTCTTCGGTGTGGCCGGTCTTCAGGCCATCGACCGTCTTGTCACGCCACAGCAGCAGGTTGCGGTTTGGCTGCTTGATGTTGTTCCAGAAGAACTCTTTCTGCGAGTAGATGGCGTAGTGGGCCGGGTCGACGTTGATGATCGCGCGCGCCAGGGTAGCCATGTCATGGGCCGAGGAGTAGTGGTCCGGGTGCGGCAGACCGGTCGGGTTCATGAAGTGGCTGTTGGACAGACCCAGGTCGGCGGCAGTCTTGTTCATCATGTCGGCAAAAGCATCTTCGCTGCCAGCGATGTGCTCGGCCAAGGCGACCGATGCGTCGTTGCCCGACTGGATGATGATGCCATGCAGCAGGTCACTGACGGTGACCTGGCTACCGACCTTGATGAACATGCGCGAACCACCGGTGCGCCAGGCATTCTCGCTGACGGTGACCGGATCGTTCTCGCCGATCTGGCCACGGCGGATGTCCAGGGTGGCGATGTAGGCGGTCATCAGCTTGGTCAGGCTGGCTGGCGGCAGGCGCTCGTCACCGTTGTTCTCGACCAGCACATTGCCGCTGGACGCGTCCATGAGTACGTAGGACTTGGCTGCCAGTTGCGGTGGTGCCGGCATCATCTGCTCTGCCGCAAAGGCAGCAGGCGTGATCATCAGCAGTACGGGCAGGCAAAGTCGTTTGGCAAGGTTGGTGATGTTCATCCGTCTCTCGAAAATCGCTAATGGTCTGAGATGTTCCCTGGGCCACATCGTGTGCCCAGCGCCAGTCAGTCTAGTTTTTGCGGCTCAGGGCCGAGCCCAGGAAGTGCGGCTTTATGTCGCTGCGGGCAAAAGCGGACATTGTACATGGCCGCGCCCGTCAATTCATGACAAAACAGACAGCTTGAGGCTCAAGCTGCAAGCTGCAAGCTGCAAGCTGCAAGACAAGGCGACGCGCACCTTGGCTTCTTCTTGAAGCTTGCCGCTTGCCGCTTGCCGCTTGCCGCTTGCCGCTTGCCGCTGCCGTCAGTCTGTGACCAGCTTGGCCTGGCCAAGGTTCGCCAGGCGAATGCTGTCCTGCGCCTGCTGGATTTCGCCCTGGCTGCTGATCGGCCCCAGGCGCACGCGGTGCAGGGTCTGCTGGTTGCGCACGATGGAGCTGATGAACACCGGTGCGCTGACCATGGTGCTCAGCTTCGAACGCAACAGCTCGGCGGCGTCGGGGTTGGCAAATGCGCCCACCTGCAGGAAGCTGCCACCGTTGCCTGCCGGCACATTGTTGCCACCCACTTGCACTGGCACTACGGGCGCTGCGTGTTGCTGCGCCGGCGGCGACCATTGCTCGACACGCCCGGTGCTGGCCGCAATCGCCTGAGGCTGGGTGGCCTTAGGCTCCTTGAGCATCAACGGCGGCTGCTGGCCACGCTGAGCCCACCATTGCTGGGGATCGATACCTTCGACCCGCACATGCGCGGTGCCGCTCTCGGCATAGCCGAGCTTCTTGGCTGCGGCATAGGACAGGTCGATGATGCGGTCGGAGTAGAACGGGCCACGGTCATTGACCCGCAGGATCACACTGCGCCCGTTGGCGAGGTTGGTCACCCGCACGTAGGCCGGCAGCGGCAGGGTCTTGTGCGCTGCGCTCATGCCATACAGGTCGTACAGCTCACCGTTGGCGGTGTTCTGCCCGTGGAACTTGGTGCCGTACCAGGAGGCGGTGCCTTCGGCACGGTAGTTGCGCGAGTCCTGCATGGGGTAGTAGGTCTTACCCAGCACCGTGTAAGGGTTGGCCTTGTAGTTGCCCGTGTGCACGGTCGGCGTCGCGTCCGGGATCTTGTTCACATCCACGTCCCACCACGGCGCACCGTCCTTGTGGGCACGGTTGATATCCAGGCCAGGCTGCGCACGAACGGTATTGCCGCTTTTCTGGGGGGCCGGCCGGCTGGAGGAGCAACTGACCAGCAGCATGCCGACGGCCATGCAGGCCAGCAACTTGAAGGTATTGGCAGAAATCATTGCGCGCATTACTTGACGCCCCGTGCTTGGACCAGCTGTTCCGAAAGCTGATGCACCGCCATGGCATACATCACGCTGCGGTTGTAGCGAGTGATCGCGTAGAAATTCTTCAGGCCCAACCAGTATTCAGGCCCGTTTGCGCCTTCCAGACGGAAGGCGGTGACTGGCAGATCACCGCGCAACGCATCATGACTCGACCAGCCAAGCGCCTGCAACTCTGCGACCGTTTTCACCGGCTCGATACCCGTGGTCAGGCCTTCGTCTGCCCGCGCACCACTGACCTGGGCGCGACTGACCACGCCCTGCCCAGCCACCCAGCCGTGCTCTTTGAAGTAGCTGGCGACACTGCCGATGGCATCGTCAGGGTTGTTCCAGATATTGATGTGGCCATCGCCATCGAAGTCCACCGCGTAGTTGCGAAAGCTGCTCGGCATGAACTGCGGCAGGCCCATGGCACCGGCGTATGAACCTTTGAGGGTCAGCGGGTCGAGCTGCTCTTCGCGCGACAGCAGCAGGTATTCACGCAGCTCCTTGCGGAAGAACTCGGCGCGCGGCGGGTAATCGAAGCCCAGGGTCGACAAGGCATCGATCACACGGTAGTTGCCAGTGTTGCGGCCAAAAAAGGTTTCCACACCGATGATCGCGACGATGTACTGCGCCGGTACGCCGTACTCCTGCTCCGCCCGGGCCAGCACCGCTTCATGCTGGCGCCAGAAGTCCACACCGCGGGCGATGCGCGCGTCGGTAATGAACATCGGTCGGTAATCCTTCCACGGTTTTACCCGCTCGGCCGGCCGCGATATGGCGTCCAGGATCGATTGCTTGCGCTGAACCTCGCGGAACACGCCCATCAACTGCTCGCTGGCAAAGCCATAGTCGCGGCTCATCTCACCGACGAATTCGGCCACCTGAGGCGAGCCGTCATAATCGCCGGCATGCGCCTGCTGGACAGCGGCGAACAGGCCCACCGCGCCGAACCACGGCGCAAAACGGGCAGCCCAGTTACGCACTGCTTGCATGAAATTCTTCACCTTTTTCAAACCTGTGCGATCCATTTACGGTGCGTATGGATCGACATGAGAACGCCAAACGCTGACAGCAGCGTCACCAACGAAGTTCCGCCATAACTAATGAAGGGCAGCGGCACGCCCACCACGGGCAATAGGCCGCTGACCATACCGATATTGACGAATACATATACAAAGAAGGTCATGGTCAGGCTGCCTGCAAGCAGCTTGCCGAACAAGGTCTGCGCCTGAGCCGTGATCATCAGCCCACGACCGATCAGCAAGAGGTAAACGATCAGCAGCAGGCAGATGCCGACCAGGCCGAATTCCTCGCCGAGCACTGCGATGATGAAGTCGGTGTGGCTCTCGGGAAGGAAGTCCAGGTGCGACTGGGTGCCCAGCAGCCAGCCCTTGCCGAACACGCCACCCGAGCCAATGGCCGCTTTGGACTGGATGATGTTCCAGCCGGTGCCCAGCGGGTCGCTTTCAGGGTCGAGGAACGTCAGCACACGCTGTTTCTGGTAGTCGTGCATGACGAAGAACCACATGGCCACCGCCACAGGCACGGCCGCCGTCAGCACGCTGAGGATCCAGCGCCAGCGCAGGCCGCCCATGAACAGCACGAAGGCGCCGGAGGCAAGGATCAGCAACGCCGTACCCAGGTCCGGCTGGCGGACGATGAGGATGAACGGCACGCCAATCAGCACCAGGCTGATGGCCACGTGTTTCAAATGAGGCGGCAAGGTGCGTTTGGACAGGTACCAGGCGATGGTCGCCGGCATGATGATCTTCATGAACTCCGAGGGCTGGAAGCGTATTACCCCGGGTATGTTGATCCAGCGCGTGGCACCCATGGCGTTATGGCCCATGACGTCCACCACGACCAGCAGCAGCACCCCAGTGAGATAGGCAAGAGGCACCCAGCGCGCCATGAAGCGGGGTTCAAGCTGAGCGATGACGAACATCGACACCAGCCCGATACCGAATGAAGTGGCCTGCTTAAGTAGCAAATCCCAGTTCTTGCCGCTGGCAGAATAGAGCACGAACAGACTGCCGGCGGCGAGGGTCAGCAGGATGACCAGCAAGGGGCCGTCGATGTGGATGCGCTGCAGGAAGCTGGCGCGTCGACGCATCACGTCCTCGCTGGAGAGCATGCGATCGAAATTGTTCTTCACGGGGCCGTTTCCTGGGCGACAGTGGCAGGAGCGAACTCGGGCTTGAGCCGACCGTTCTCGTCGAGCAGCCAGGCGTCCATGATCTGCCGCACCACGGGTGCGGCTACACCGGAGCCGGACTCGCCGTTCTCGACCATCACCGAAACCACGATCTTCGGATCGTCGGCCGGGGCGAAGGCGACGAACAACGCATGGTCGCGGTGGCGCTCCTGAATTTTGTTGCGGTCGTATTTCTCGCCCTGCTTGATCGCTACCACCTGCGCGGTACCGCTCTTGCCGGCAATGCGGTACTGGGCACCGGCCGCAGCCTTGCGTGCAGTACCACGGGCGTTGTGCATCACCTGCTCCATGCCGTGGGTGACCTTGGCCCAGTCGGACTTGTCACGCAGGATGATGTTTTCCATCGGGTTCGGGTCCACGGGCGGCTGGCCTTCGATGGTCTTGGCCAGGTGCGGACGGTTCCAAACGCCTTTGTTGGCGATCAGCGCTGTGGCCTGGGCCAGTTGCAGCGGTGTTGCCTGCATGTAGCCCTGACCGATGCCCAGAATCAGGGTTTCACCGGGGAACCAGGCTTGACGGCGGGTGGCGCGCTTCCATTCACGCGACGGCATCAGCCCGGCCGACTCCTCGAACATGTCCAGGGCAACTTTCTGGCCGATGCCGAACTTGTTCATGTAGGTGGACAGCCGATCGATACCCATCTTGTGGGCAAGATCGTAGAAATAGGTGTCATTGGAACGCATGATTGCGGTATCCAGGTCGACCCAGCCATCACCACTGCGGTTCCAGTTACGGTATTTGTGATCGTAGTTGGGCAGTTGGTAATACCCCGGGTCGAACACACGACTGCCGGCGTTGACCACACCACTGTCGAGGCCGGCGATGGCAACCGCCGGCTTGATGGTCGAACCCGGCGGGTACAAGCCGCGCAGCACGCGGTTGAACAGCGGCCGGTCGATCGAGTCGCGCAACTCGGCGTAGGCCTTGAAACTGATGCCGGTGACGAACAGGTTGGGGTCGAAACTCGGCTGGCTGACCATCGCCAGCACTTCGCCGTTGCGCGGGTCGAGCGCTACCACCGCACCGCGGCGCCCACCCAGGGCCGCTTCGGCAGCTTCCTGCAACTTGATGTCCAGGCTCAGCACGATGTCCTTGCCAGGTTTCGGGTCGGTACGCTTGAGGACCCGCAGCACGCGCCCGCGAGCGTTGGTCTCGACTTCCTCGTAACCGACCTGGCCGTGCAGGTCGGCTTCGTAGAAGCGCTCGATACCGGTCTTGCCGATATGGTGGGTGCCGCTGTAGTTCACAGGATCTAGGCTTTTGAGCTCTTTCTCGTTGATCCGCCCGACATACCCTACCGAATGGGCGAAATGCGCCCCTTGCGGGTAATGCCGCACCAACTGGGCGACCACTTCGACGCCAGGCAAACGGAACTGGTTGACCGCCACGCGGGCGATCTGCTCTTCGTTCAGCTCGAACAGGATCGGCACTGGCTCGAACGGCCTACGCCCCTGCCTCATGCGTTTTTCGAAAAGTGCACGATCGTCCGGCGTCAGCTCCAGCACTTCCACGATATTGTCCAGCACTTCCTGCCAGTTACCCGCACGTTCACGGGTCATGGACAGGCTGAAGCTCGGCCGGTTATCGGCGATGATCACCCCATTGCGGTCGAAGATCAGCCCGCGCGTCGGCGGGATCGGCTGCACGTGCACCCGATTGTTCTCTGACAACGTGGAGTGGTAGTCGTACTGGATGATCTGCAGGTAGTACAGGCGTGCGATCAACACGCAGACAAGCAGCATGATCGCGACGGCGCCGACCACGACGCGGTTACGCACCAGGCGGGCGTCTTTCTCGTGGTCCTTGAGGCGGATCGGCTGCGACATCGGACTGCTTACAGGCTCATTTGTGGTAAGGGTGCCCGGACAACACGGTCCAGGCGCGGTAGATCTGCTCGCCGATGAGTATCCTTACCAACGGGTGCGGCAGGGTCAGCGGCGACAGCGACCAGCGTTGCTCGGCGCGCGCACAAACCTCAGGCGCCAGCCCTTCCGGGCCGCCCACCATCAAATTCACCGTGCGCGAATCCAGCCGCCAGCGGTCCAGCTCGGTCGCCAATTGCTCGGTACTCCAGGGCTTGCCATGGACCTCGAGGGTGACGATGCGTTCCCCGGGCTGAACCTTGCTCAGCATGGCCTCACCCTCCTGACGAATCAGGCGGGCGACGTCGGCATTCTTGCCACGGGTGTTCAGCGGAATTTCCACCAGCTCCAGCGACAGCTCCTGGGGCAGGCGCTTGGCATATTCATGCCAGCCTTCCTCGACCCACTTGGGCATGCGCGAGCCGACCGCGATCAGGCGCAGACGCACGACGCTTCCTTATTCCCGGTCTTTGAGCTTGTCGGTGAAGTAGTCGCTGGCGTTTTCCGGGCTGTGGTGCTTGGCATCGGCGGCGCGGCTCTGCTCGGCACCCAGCCACAGGCGTTCCAGGTCGTAGAACTGGCGGGCAGCGGCGGTCATCATGTGCACGATGACGTCGTTCAGGTCCAGCAGTACCCAGTCGCTGTCGCCCTTGCCTTCTTCGCCCAGCGGCTGCGCACCTTCTTTCTTGACCGCTTCACGGACCTTTTCCAGCATCGCGTTGATCTGGCGATTGGAGGTACCGGTGGCAATGATCATGTAGTCGGTCAGGCTGTGCTTCTCGCGAACGTCGATGACCTGGATATCCTGGGCCTTGACGTCTTCCAGCGCGCTGATGGTCAGCTTGACCAGTTCTTCGCCATTGATTTTCTGCTTGCTCATATAAAACTCGTTCAACTCGTTGGATGAGGCGCCCACAGGGCACCGTCAGTTAGGCGCACGATACAGTTCATGCGCCTCGATGTAGGCCAGTACGGCGTCCGGCACCAGGAACCTCACCGACCTGCCGCTGGCCAGCAGCTGTCGGATCTGTGTAGCCGACACCGCAAGCGGTGTCTGCCAGACGAACGAAATACTACCCGCCGGGCCGGACATGGCGGTGGGATCGCTCTCGGAGCGCGCGGCCAACAGGTTACGCAGCTCGTCAGGGGGTTCAACGTCGGCATCCGGGCGTTGCAGCACCAGGATGTGACAGTGTTGCAGCAGTTCTTCCCAGCGGTGCCAGCCAGGCAAACCGCAGAAGGCATCCCAGCCCAACACCAGAAACAGCTGGTCAGCAGCGCCCAGTTCGGCGCGGACCGACTCCAGCGTATCGATGGTGTAGGACGGCTTGTCGCGCTCAAGCTCGCGGGCATCCACGCTCAGGCGTTCGACGCCTTGCACGGCCCCACGCACCATCGCCAGGCGATCTTCGGCCGCCACCTGCGGGGTGTCGCGGTGTGGCGGCCGGGCATTGGGCAACAGGCGCATCTCTTCCAGCCCCATGAACTCGGCGACCTCAAGCGCGCTGCGCAGGTGGCCGATGTGCACGGGGTCGAAAGTACCGCCAAGAATGCCGATGCGCCGGACTGCCTGGGCCTTGCTCAACTCAGCAGGACTCCTGGCCGCGCAGTTGGCCATCGCCGATCACTACGTACTTCTCGCAGGTCAGGCCTTCCAGGCCGACCGGGCCGCGGGCGTGCAGCTTGTCGGTGGAAATACCGATCTCCGCGCCCAGGCCATACTCGAAGCCGTCGGCGAAGCAGGTCGGGGTGTTGAGCATCACCGATGCCGAGTCCACCTCGGCCATGAACTGACGGGCCTGGCCCTGGTGTTCGGTAATGATCGAATCGGTGTGATGCGAGCCATAGTGGTTGATGTGCTCGATGGCCTGGTCCAGGCCATCGACCACACGAATCGACAGGATGGCGTCGAGGTACTCGGTGTGCCAATCGTCTTCGCTGGCCGGCTTGGCCTCGATCAGCGCACGGGTACGCTCGCACCCGCGCAGTTCGACGCCCTTTTCCTGGAAACGGCGGGCCATTTCCGGCAGGAAACCTTCAGCCACACGTTGGTCGACCAGCAGGGTTTCCATCGCACCGCAAATACCGTAACGGTAAGTCTTGGCGTTGAAAGCAACGCGCCAGGCCTTGTCCAGGTCCGCGTGCTCGGCAACATAGACGTGACAGATGCCGTCCAGGTGCTTGATGACGGGCACACGGGCATCGCGGCTGATGCGTTCGATCAGGCCACGGCCGCCCCGCGGGACGATGACATCGACAAACTCAGGCATGCTGATCAGCGCGCCAACCGCCTCACGGTCGGTGGTCTCGACCACCTGAACCACGGCGGCCGGCAGGCCGGCCTCGGCAAGGCCACGCTGAATGCAGGTGGCGATGGCGCGGTTGGAGTGAATGGCCTCGGAGCCGCCGCGCAGGATGGTGGCGTTGCCTGACTTCAGGCACAGGCTGGCGGCATCGATGGTCACGTTCGGGCGCGATTCGTAGATGATCCCGATCACCCCCAGCGGCACGCGCATCTTGCCGACCTGAATACCCGACGGGCGATAGCTCATGTCGCGGATGGCGCCGACCGGGTCTGCCAGGCTGGCCACCTGGCGCAGGCCGGTGATCATGCCGTCGATACGCGCTGGGGTCAGGGCCAGGCGGTCGAGCAGGGCAGGCTCCAGACCGTTGGCACGGCCGGCGGCCAGGTCCTGTTCGTTGGCTGCGGTAAGCTCGGCACGCGCGGCGTCCAGTGCATCGGCAGCAGCCTGCAGGGCGCGGTTCTTCTGCGCAGTGCTGGCGCGGGCGATCACCCGGGAGGCCTGGCGAGCGGCGCGACCCAAACGGGTCATGTAGTCAAGAACGGACTCAGTCATGGGTTCGGTGTCTTGGCGAAGGGGAAATCGGCTGATTATAACTGCCGCGCAGGTATACGCCCAGCGGCGGGTGGCGGATGGTAGAAAATGGCAGACAAGAATCTGTAGGAAAGATGTAACCGGCCTTATCGAACTGTCTTGGTTCAGCCTCGATTAAGCCAATCGTTGCTATCATCCGCGCCTGACCACGACGAACCGCCAGCATGCCAGACACGACCCCCTGCCCTGCCCGCGCCTTGCCCGACAGCTTCTTCGACCGAGACGCCCAGACCCTGGCCAAAGCCCTGCTGGGCAAGGTCATCCGCCATCGGCATGGCGACCTGTGGCTGGCCGCAAGGATCATCGAAACCGAGGCCTATTACCTGACTGACAAGGGCAGCCATGCCTCGCTTGGCTACACAGAGAAACGCAGGGCGCTGTTTCTCGATGGCGGGCATATCTACATGTATTACGCCCGCGGAGGTGACTCGCTCAACTTCAGCGCACACGGCCCAGGCAATGCAGTGCTCATAAAGTCGGCCTACCCCTGGGTGGACGCCCTTTCCGGTGCCAACAGCCTGGCGCAAATGCAGTTGAACAACCCCGACGCCAGCGGCAAGCTGCGCCCAGCCGAACGCCTGTGCGCCGGCCAGACCCTGCTCTGCCGGGCCTTGGGCTTGAAGGTAGCGCAGTGGGATGGCCAGCGCTTCGACCCTGAACGCCTGTACGTCGAGGATTGTGCCATCACCGTGCCCAAAGTGGTCCAGGCCGCGCGCCTGGGTATCCCCCATGGCCGCGATGAGCACCTGCCGTACCGTTTCATCGACGCCGAATACGCCCGCTTCTGCACCCGGAACCCGCTGCGCCGGGGGCAAGTCGAAGGGCAAGACTTTTTCATTCTCAAACAAGGAAGCTGAAACATGGGCCAATGGCTCGACAGCCTGACAGGCTGGCTCAGCGCCAACCCGCAGTGGCTTGGCGTGGCAATTTTTCTGGTGGCCTGCATCGAATGCCTGGCCATCGCCGGCATCATCGTACCTGGTACGGTACTGCTGTTTGCCGTCGCGGTATTGGCCGGCAGCGGCACCTTCAGCCTGGGCGAAACATTGCTGCTGGGGTTCCTCGGTGGCCTGCTCGGTGACGCCCTGTCTTACACGATAGGCAAGTACTTCCACCAGAACATCCGCCGCCTACCCCTGTTGCGCCACCACCCGGAATGGATCGGCAGCGCTGAAACCTACTTCCAGCGCTACGGCATCGCCAGCTTGCTGGTTGGCCGTTTCATCGGCCCGCTGCGGCCGATGCTGCCGATGGTCGCGGGCATGTTCGACATGCCGTTGCCGCGCTTCATCGCGGTCAGCGTGCTGGCCGGTGCCGGCTGGTCGGTCGCCTACCTGTTGCCGGGCTGGGCTACCGGGGCGGCCATGCGCCTGCCATTGCCGGAAGGGTTCTGGCTGGATGCAGGCATCATCGCCGGCGCCCTGGCGGTGCTGATCGGGCTGAGCCTGAACAGCAGCGTACGCGACCAGCGCCATGGGACGCGGCTGATCGCCGGCTTGAGCTTTCTGGCATTGGCCGGGGTGTTTCTGGGATGGCCGTATTTTCACGAGTTCGACCAGGGCGTGATGACCCTGGTGCAGGAGCATCGCAGCCAAGCCTTGGACGGCACCATGGTACTGGTAACCCGCCTGGGCGATTTCCGCACCCAACTGTTCCTGGGCGGGCTGCTCACCGGCCTGCTGCTGCTCGCCCGACAATGGCGGCATGCACTGTTCGCCGGTGGCGCCTTGATGGGTACGGCAATTGCCAATGGCTCGCTGAAATGGCTGTTCGCCCGGGCGCGACCGGAGGTGCTGACCGACCCCTTGACCA
The DNA here is from genome assembly GCF_003936645.1 of Pseudomonas sp. p106. Taxonomy (NCBI): domain Bacteria; kingdom Pseudomonadati; phylum Pseudomonadota; class Gammaproteobacteria; order Pseudomonadales; family Pseudomonadaceae; genus Pseudomonas; species Pseudomonas sp. p106. The sequence continues at coordinate 157,082 of NZ_RHQR01000004.1, read as the reverse complement.
GTTACAGCATGCCCAGCGGGCATAGCTCGGCCTCGTTTGCGTTCTTTCTGGTGATGGCGGTGCTGGCAGGGCGTGGCCAGCCGCCACGCATGCGCCTGACCTGGGTGATGCTGGGGTGCATTCCGGCGCTGGCGATTGCCCTGTCGCGCGTGTACCTGGGAGCGCATTGGCCGACCGACATCCTGGCCGGAGCCTTGCTGGCCTGCTGCGTCTGCGCGCTCAGCCTGACGCTGGTGCAATATCGCCAGCCGCTCAATGCATTGCCACAACGGGTATGGTGGCTGGTACTACCGGCGTGTATCGCATTACTGGCTTTCTTTGCCCTGTATGCCTTGCCGTTGGCCCTGGAGCGTTACCAATATTGACGCTGGCTGTACAGCCCTATCGCCGGCAAGCAGGCTTGCCGGCGATAGGGCCATAAAGGCAACCACCCTCTATCAGGCAAACAACTCACCCTGAATCCGCTCCAGCAGCCTCTGGATTTCCGCCAGCCGCTGCGACGGCGAGTCGATCGCCAGCAAGTCCAGCTTGTCCTCTTCCATGAACGGCAGCAGATAAGCCAGCTGGTTGGCCAGTGCCTGGCGCCCCGCGACGTCACGGGGCATGTCCAGCGCCTCGACCATCGGGTGCTCACCCAACGCCACCAGCAGGGCCAGCAGGTCATCGTCCTGATCGGTCAGCGGGCTGTCCGCCTGCTCCGCCAGCCAATGCACCTCGCCCAGCAGCAACTGGTCTTTCTGCACCTCGGTCTGACCCAGCTCGAAGCGCCGCACACCTTCCACACGGATACCCAGCAAGCCGTTGTCCTGCTGGACAAAATCACGGATCAGCGCCTCGCACCCGATCGATGCAACCACAGGCGGCGCCTTGCCGACCTGCTCGCCTTCGACGATGCACACCACACCAAAGCCTGTGCCCTGCTTCATGCAGCGGCCAATCATGTCCAGGTAGCGGGCTTCGAATATCTGCAAATCCAGCAGGCAACCGGGAAACAACACAGTATTGAGGGGAAACAGCGGTAGCGTCATCACAACTCCTCAAGCCACCAGGCTGACCGCCAACGGCAGGAACACCGCCGTGGCCACCCCCATCAGGCTCATCGCCAGTGCGGCAAACGCGCCGCACTCGTCACTTTCCTGCAAGGCCACCGAGGTACCCACGGCATGCGCGGTCACGCCCAGGGACATGCCGCGCGCCTCGGGGCTATGCACACCAAAACGGCTCAACAGCGCAGGGCCGAAAATGGCCCCGATCACCCCGGTGATCAACACGAAGACCGCCGCCAGGGCCGCCACACCACCAATTTGCTCGGCCACAAGCATGGCAATCGGTGAGGTCACCGACTTCGGCGCCATGGTCATCAGGATCATGTGTTCGGCGCCGAACCACCAGCCCAGCAACAGGCAGCAGAGCGTGGCGAACAGGCCTCCGATTACCAGCGTAGTAAATGTCGGCCAGAACAGCTGCCGGATACGCCGCAGGTTGAGGTAGAGCGGCACGGCCAAGGCCACCGTGGCCGGCCCCAGCAGGATGTTCATGATCTCGGTGCTCTTGCGGTACTCACGGTAGTCGATACCACAGACCAGCAACACACCGATCACCATGACCATCGACACCAGTACCGGCTGCAGGAAGATCCAGCGCGTTTTCTCGTAAGCTGCTAGCACCACCTGATAGGCACCCAGCGTAATGCCAATGCCAAACAGCGGATGGTGGACAACCGCATCGAGCGCGCCCTGCCAATCGAGGATCATGGCTGCTCCCCGCGCTTGCCCTGGCGATGCATGAGTTTCTGCATCAATACACCGACAAAGACCAAGGTGGCCAGGCAGGAGATCAGAAGCGCGCCGGCGATGGCCCAGAAGTCTGCAGCGATATCCTTGGCATACACCATCACACCCACTGCTGGCGGCACCAACAGTAGCGGCAGGTAACGCAACAGACTGCTCGCCGCCTCGTTCAACGGCTTGCCGACCTCACCGCGGGCCATGAGGAACGACAACAAAAGCAAAAGGCCGATGATCGGCCCGGGCAGTATCGGCACCAATAGATGATTGAGCGCCGTACCCAGCAGCTGGAACAGCACCAGCCAGGTCAAACCACGCAACAGCATAAGGATCTCCTTTCGGCCATGCCGGCCATTATAAGCACGCGCAAGGCTATGGGCGGATATTCGCCCTGATGCTGGCAACTTGACTGTAATTGTTCGCCGTGCTGATCTTGCACACTCGTACCAAATGACAACCTGGAGAGTCGCGATGCCCTATGTACCGGTTACCGAGCTTTCGCAGTACGTTGGAAAGGAACTGGGACGTTCCGACTGGCTGAAGATCGACCAGCAACGCATCAACCTGTTCGCTGAGGCCACGGGCGATTTTCAATTCATCCATGTCGACCCTGACAAAGCGGCCAAGACACCCTTTGGCTGCACCATTGCCCATGGCTTCCTGACCTTGTCGCTGATTCCAAAGCTGATGGAAGACATACTGGTGCTGCCTGAAGGCCTGAAGATGGTGGTCAATTACGGGCTCGACAGTGTGCGTTTCATTCAGCCGGTGAAAGTCGGCAGCAAGGTGCGCCTGAAGGTGGACCTGGGTGAGGTGACCGAGAAGAAACCTGGGCAGTGGTTGCTCAAGGCTACCGCGACACTGGAGATCGAAGGCGAAGAGAAGCCGGCCTATATCGCCGAGCCGCTTTCGCTCTGCTTCGTCTGATCGTTTTTTGGGGTCGCCACGCGGCCCCTGCCATGGCTGTCTCATCCGCCCCATTGTGCGGCATACTCGGCATAACTTTTGCCCGGATTCGGCCATGCGTGCTCTGTTGCCTCTCACCCTGACCCTGATGCTCGCTGCCTGTGGCGATGGCGAATCGCTGTTGCCACCGGATGCGCGCCTGCCCGATGGCGGTCGTTACAGGGGCCAGGTGGTTGACGGCTTGCTGCAAGGCGAAGGGCGCATCGACTATCCCAACGGCAGCTGGTACGCCGGCGGCTTCAAGGATGGCCAATGGCATGGTCAGGGCGAGTGGCATGGCAGCAATGGCGAGGTCTATCGCGGCCAGTTCGCCGCCGGCCTGTTCCAGGGCGTGGGCGACCTGACCACCCCCGGCAGCCACTATGCAGGCACCTTCAGCCACGGCCGTCGCGACGGCGAAGGTACGCTCAAGCAGGCAGACCAGACCTACCGCGGCCAGTTCAAGGACGATCAGTACCATGGCGCGGGTGAGCTCGAACTGGCGGACGGCAGCCGTTACCAGGGCTTGTTTGCCAGCGGCAAGCCCAATGGTGCCGGCGTACGCAGCGATGCCAGCGGCAATCAGTTCAGCGGCCGCTTCGTCGACGGTCTGTTGCAGGGCAGCGGCACCTACGACAGCGTCGATGGCGAGCAATATATCGGCGAGTTCAAGGACAACCGCCTGGAAGGTCGTGGCCGCTATGAAAACGCCGAAGGTGATGTCTGGATCGGCGAGTTCAAGGACGGCTCGCTGCTTGGCGAGGGGGAAATGCTGGGCAGCGATGGCAGCCACTACAAGGGCAGCTTCGTCGACTGGCGCCTGGCCGGCCAGGGCAGCCTGCAACTGCCCGATGGCAGCCACTACGTCGGCGGCTTCGAAAACGACGCCTACCAGGGCCAGGGTAAACTGACCCTGGCCAGTGGCAAGGTGCAAAGCGGTTACTGGGTCAATGGTGTGCGCGTTCGCGACCACAACGGCAAACTGCTCCCCGACCCGCTGGAACTGGCCCTGCTCAATCAGGGCAAGCTACTGGATGAGGTGCTGGCGCGCGTACCGCGCTCCACGCCGCCCATTGAGCTGTATAGCCTGGTGGTCGCCGGTGACGGCCAGCAGAGTGTATTTCTGCGCGAGGCCGACTACGTCAGCAATCTTTTGAAGGTGCGCTTCGGTGCCCACGGCCAGATCACGCTGGTCAACCACCGCGACCAGATGTCCACACGGCCCATGGCAACCCGCGAGAACCTTACCCGCGCCGCCCGCACCTTGGCCGAGCGCACCGGCCCGCAAGACCTGGTGTTCATCTACCTGACCAGCCATGGCAGCCCAGACCACCAGTTGGTATTCGACCAACCACGCCTGCAGCTTGCCGACCTGTCCGCCGACGAACTGGCCAGCGCCTTGGCGCCGCTCAAAGAGCGCGACAAGGTGATCGTCATCTCCGCCTGCTATTCAGGGGGCTACATCGCCCCGCTCAAAGATGAGCGGACGATCATCATGACTGCCGCACGGGCGGACAGGGTGTCATTCGGCTGCTCGGAAGAGGCCGATTTCACCTATTTCGGCGAGGCTCTGTTTGCCCAAGCGCTGAACCAGACCGACGACCTCGAACAAGCGTTCGAACTGGCGCGCAGCAGTGTTGCCGAACGGGAGAAGAGGGAAGGTTTCGAAGCCTCCGAGCCACAGATCTGGGCACCACCAACCGTACTGGCACATTGGCAACGCTTGCGCCAGCAGCAAGCTGAGAAAGCCTTACGCAATGCCGCACAAGCGACTTCGCAGGGGCAGGAAAAAAGGCCAGCCCCGCACTAGACTTGTGTGTAACACAGGAGAGACATCATGTACTTGACGCCTCAGCATGTCCTGCTTGCCGGAGCCACGGGCCTGACGGGTGAACACCTGCTTGACCGCCTGCTCAACGAGCCCACCATCAGCCGCGTTCTGGCACCCACCCGCCGCCCCCTGGCCGAACACCCACACCTGGAAAACCCGGTCGGTGACCCTGCGGTGTTCCTACCGCAACTGGCCGGGCGCGTGGACATCGCTTACTGCTGCCTGGGCACTACCTTGAAGCAGGCCGGCTCCGAGCAGGCGTTCCGCGCCGTCGACCTGGACATGGTGGTGGCCTTCAGCAAGCGTGCACGGGAGATGGGTGCGCGCCACCTGCTGGTGGTCAGCGCCATCGGCGCCGATCCCAAGTCGTCGATCTTCTACAACCGGGTCAAGGGCGAAATGGAAGAGGCGCTCAAGGCGCAGGATTGGCCGCAACTGACGATTGTCAGGCCTTCGCTGCTGCTGGGTGAGCGCATTGCGCCGCGCTTGGGCGAACGGCTGGCTTCCCCGTTTGCACGGTTGATGCCGGGCAAGTATCGGGGCATCGAAGCCTGCACATTGGCGCGGGCGCTATGGCGCCTGGCGCTGGAGGAAGAGGACGGGATTCGGGTTGTCGAGTCGGATGAGCTGCGTAGATTAGGCAAGAAATAGCGCCCGCCTGAACGGCCCTGTCGCCGGCAAGCCGGCGACAGGGCCGTTACAGACCGCCAGTGGCCTGGAAGCCGATCCCGGCAGCCGTCAGCAACGATAATGGCAGCAGCAGGGTATCGAGCAACATGCTCCCAGGCAGGTCCAGCCGCGGATACGCCGGCGCCTGAGCCCCGAAATGATCCTTGGGGCAGCACCCGCCATTGATCACGTACAAGTCCAGCCGGGTGCCGGCATACACCACCGGCGCGCCCGGCTTGTTGGCATCAAGCGTGCGCACCGTGGCACAGCCGTTGAGCAACAGGACGGCCAGCATTGCAGGCAACGTGCGTTTCAATCATCCGCCCCAAGATGATGCTCCCCCCAGCGCGGCAACATGTCCTGCGGGATGTTCAGCAGGTTGAGAATGCGCGCCACGACGAAGTCGACCAGGTCATCGATGGTCTGCGGCTGGTGATAGAAGCCGGGCGCCGCCGGCAAGATCACCGCCCCCATCTGCGAGAGCTTGAGCATGTTCTCCAGATGGATGGTCGAGAATGGCGCCTCGCGCGGCACCAGGATCAGCTGGCGACGCTCCTTGAGGGTCACGTCGGCGGCACGTTCGATCAGGTTGTTGCAGGCCCCGGTGGCGATGGCCGACAAGGTGCCGGTGGAGCACGGCACCACCACCATGGCCGCCGGTGCGCCGGAGCCCGAGGCCACCGGCGACATCCAGTCCTCCTTGCCATACACGCGGATCTGCCCATCGGCAGCACCGGTGTACTCGGTCAGAAAGGCCTGCATGGCCTGGGGCTTGGGCGGCAGCAGCACGTCGGTCTCGGTGGACATCACCAATTGCGCGGCCTTGGAGATGAGAAAATGCACCTCACGGTCTTCGCGCACCAGGCAATCGAGCAGGCGTAACCCATACTGCGCGCCGGAGGCGCCGGTCATGGCCAGGGTGATGCGTTCCGGCCCGCTCACTTCAGGGCCTCGGCCAGCTTGCCATGCAGGCCGCCAAAGCCGCCGTTGCTCATGATCACCACGTGTGTGCCCGGCCGCGCCTGGCCCTTGACCCGCTCGATGATCGCTTCGAGGCTGTCGGCGACCACGCTCGGCACCTTGCACTGCGCCGCAGTCGCCGCCAGGTCCCAGCCCAGGTTGGCTGGCGCATACCAGACTACCTGGTCGGCATCGTTGACGCTTTCCGGCAGGCCGTCACGGTGCGCGCCCAGCTTCATAGAGTTGGAACGAGGCTCGATGATGGCGATCACCGGTGCCTCGCCCACCCGCTTGCGCAGGCCGTCGAGGGTGGTGGCGATAGCCGTCGGATGGTGAGCGAAGTCGTCATAGATGGTCACGCCTTGAACTTCTGCGACCTTTTCCATGCGCCGCTTGACGCTCTTGAACGCGCTCAGGCCTGCAATGCCCATGGCAGGCACCACCCCCACGTGACGGGCAGCGGCCAATGTTGCCAGCGCGTTGGCAACGTTGTGCTGGCCGGTCAGGGCCCAGTCCACAACGCCTTGCGCTTGCCCCTCGAACAGCACTTCGAAGCGCGAGCCGTCGGCACTGAGCAAGCGCGCCTGCCATTGGCCACCCTCGCCGGTGGTCTGCACTGGCGTCCAGCAACCCATGCCGATTACCCGCTCCAGCGCCTGTTCGGTGGTCGGGTGAATTACCAGACCTTCGCTCGGAATGGTGCGCACCAAGTGATGGAACTGGCGCTCGATGGCAGCGAGATCCGGGAAGATGTCCGCGTGGTCGAACTCAAGGTTATTGAGAATCGCAGTGCGCGGACGGTAGTGCACGAACTTCGAACGTTTGTCGAAGAACGCGCTGTCGTATTCGTCGGCCTCCACCACGAAGAACGGCGTATCGCCCAAGCGTGCCGACACCGAGAAGTTCTGCGGCACGCCACCGATCAGGAAGCCGGGGCTCATGCCGGCATGCTCCAGGACCCAGGCCAGCATGCTGCTGGTGGTGGTCTTGCCGTGGGTACCGGCCACGGCCAGCACCCAACGCCCCTGCAGCACATGGTCGGCCAGCCACTGGGGGCCGGATACATAAGGCAGGCCTTTGTTGAGCACATGCTCCACCGCCGGGTTGCCCCGCGACATGGCGTTGCCGATGACCACCAGGTCCGGTGCCGGGTCCAGCTGGGCCGGGTCATAGCCTTGGGTCAGCTCGATGCCCTGGGCCTGGAGCTGGGTGCTCATCGGTGGGTAGACGTTGGCGTCCGAACCGGTCACACGGTGGCCGAGTTCTTTGGCCAGCACCGCCAGCGAACCCATGAAAGTGCCGCAAATACCGAGAATATGAATATGCATGGTCGACCTCGCAAAACTTCGAGGCAGGGTAGCCCAGGGCGCGGGAAATCGCACTCGCTGTTTCGCTCAGACGCCCCTGGCGATGCCGTGTTTGCGCAGTTTGCGATACAAGGTATTGCGGCTGATACCCAAGTGCTCGGCGACACGGGTCAGGTGCCAGCGGTTTGCCTCCAGTACGGATAACAGGGCCTGGCCCTCCGCCTGTAGGAGCGGCCTTGTGTCGCGAAAGGGCCGCCGAGCGGCCCCAGGATTTCGATAGCGCTGCCCAGTTTGCGGGGGCCGCTTCGCAGCCCTTTCGCGACACAAGGCCGCTCCTACAGGGCTGGAAGTGTTGCGCACGATTGCGGGCAGATCCGCAAACGCGACATGACAATCCTCACACAATGCCACCAACGTACGCAGCACGTTGCGCATCTGGCGCACATTGCCCGGCCAGGCAAAATCCAGCAGCGCCTGGCGGGCGCTTGGCTCGATTTCGATGGCCTGGCCTTGCGCTTCCTGTCGCAACAGGAAATCCAGCAACTGAGCCTTGTCACTGCGCTCACGCACCGCCGGCATCGTCACTTCCAGGCCATTGAGCCGGTAATACAGGTCCTCGCGGAAGGTGCCCTGCTCCACCCGCTCAAGCAGGTCGCGGTGGGTAGCACTGACGATCCGCACATCGACCGCTTGCGGCTCACCACCGATCGGCACCACCTGACGTTCCTCCAGCACCCGTAGCAGACGGGTCTGCAGCGCCAGCGGCATGTCACCGATCTCGTCGAGCAACAATGTGCCGCCATCGGCCTGCAGCAGCTTGCCGCGCATGCCTTCCTTGCGCGCCCCGGTAAAACTGCCGCCGCGGTAACCGAACAACTCGCTCTCTATCAGGCTTTCGGGAATCGATGCGCAGTTGACTGCCACGAACGGCTTGCCGCGCCGCTGGCTAGCCTGGTGCACTGCCTGGGCGAAGGCTTCCTTGCCACAACCGGTCTCGCCCGACACCAGCAGTGGCACATCACGCTCGAACACCCTCAGCGCACGCCGGAAGTCACCCTGCAGTGCCGGGTCCATCAGACAAATGCCGGGGGCAGCCTCTGGCCGGGCTTCGGGCAAACCCGCCGGCACCGCCCACACCGGTGCCTTCGCCTGCCCGCGCAAGCTGGCAAATACCTGGCGACCATCACGCGTATACAGCGGCCAGGCCGTGCTGCCATTGGGCATGGCGCGGCTGAAGAGCTCATCATGGTTACAGGCAAAAAACATTTCCAGCGGCTTGCCCAGTACCCCGCCACGGACGGTGCCCAACAGGTTGAGGGCGCTCTGGTTGGCCGCGCAGACACGGCCATCGGCGTCGAACGCCAGCAGCCCTTCGCTGAACAACCCCACCGACTCGGCCTGCAGATGGAAGCGCAGCAACCATTGCTGCTCGAAGTGGCGCAGGAAGTAACAGCTCTCGATCATCTTTGCCGAAAGGTTGACCAGCGCCATGGTATGAAACTGGCTCTGACGCGAGACATCCGGCCTCGCCGATGACACATCGAGCACTGCCAGCAGCTCGCCATGCGGGTCGAAAACAGGGCTGGCCGAACAGGTCAGCCCGGTGTGCCGCCCGCGAAAGTGTTCGTTCTGATGGATGGTCAGCGCCTGGCGCTCGACCAGGCAGGTGCCGATGCCGTTGGTGCCTTCGCGCGCCTCGCTCCAGTCAGCGCCCAACCACAACCCTGCACGCTCGAAAATGCGCCGTTCGCTGGGTGCGGTGACACAATTGAGGATGACACCGCGCGCATCGGTCAGCAGTACCGCGTGCCCGGCACCTGATAGCTGCTGGTGCAGGCTGTTCATTTCATTGTCGGCGATTTTCAGCACCTGGTTCAGGCGCTCACGGCTTTCGAGCAGGCGGCCGTGTTCCAGCACGACCGGCGCCGCAAGCACCTCGGGATCAAGATGATAGTCCTCCAGGCATCGCAGCCAGGATCGGGCAATCGACGGGTCGCTACCGGCACCGCCGGCTTCGCCGTGGGCAACGGTATGCACTTGCTGGGCATGCCGACTGAGGTGGTGGCTCTGCATTGGTTTTTGTTCTCCGCAGATAGAGCGTCCTGCCAGCATCCTCCACCCGCCCGGGCTTTGCAATGCACCGCAATCAAGCGTGTCGCAAACGGTACAAAGTGTCACCCAGGCCGTGCCACTCTTGGGACAGCAACCCCTACAGGCTCATCCAGAAGCCGCGCAAACCCTTGATTCCAATGGCCCTCCCCACGCTGGCCCAACCTTTGCTCTACGCTTTCCAACTCCTCAACAAACACAATTAACCAGGAGACACACCATGCGTTATGCACATCCCGGTACCGAAGGCGCGAAGGTTTCCTTCAAGAGCCGCTACGGCAACTACATCGGTGGTGAATTCGTAGCTCCGGTCAAGGGGCAGTATTTCGACAACACCTCCCCGGTGAATGGCAAGCTGATCGCTGAATTCCCCCGCTCCACTGCCGAAGACATCGACAAGGCGCTCGACGCCGCCCACGCTGCCGCCGATGCCTGGGGCCGCACCTCGGTGCAGGACCGCTCCAACGTGCTGCTGAAGATCGCCGACCGCATCGAGCAGAACCTGGAAGTGCTGGCCATCGCCGAAACCTGGGACAACGGCAAGCCGGTCCGCGAAACCCTCAACGCCGACATCCCGCTGGCGGTCGATCACTTCCGCTACTTCGCCGGCTGCATACGCGCCCAAGAGGGCGGTGCCGCCGAGATCAACGAAAATACCGTGGCCTATCACATCCATGAGCCACTGGGCGTGGTCGGGCAGATCATCCCGTGGAACTTCCCGATCCTGATGGCCGCCTGGAAACTGGCCCCGGCCCTGGCCGCTGGCAACTGCGTGGTGCTCAAACCGGCCGAGCAAACCCCGCTGGGCATCACCGTGCTGGTAGAGCTGATCGGCGACCTGCTGCCGCCCGGCGTGCTCAACGTAGTCCAGGGCTATGGCCGCGAGGCCGGCGAAGCACTGGCCACCAGCAAGCGCATCGCCAAGATCGCCTTCACCGGCTCTACCCCGGTCGGCTCGCACATCATGAAATGCGCCGCCGAGAACATCATCCCGTCTACCGTCGAGCTGGGCGGCAAATCACCCAACGTCTACTTCGAAGACATCATGCAGGCCGAGCCGAGCTTCATCGACAAGGCTGCCGAAGGCATGGTGCTGGCGTTCTTCAACCAGGGCGAGGTATGCACCTGCCCGTCGCGGGCGCTGGTGCAAGAGTCGATCTACCCGCAGTTCATGGAAGTGGTGATGAAGAAGGTGCTGCAGATCAAGCGCGGCGACCCGCTCGACACCGACACCATGGTCGGCGCCCAGGCTTCGCAACAGCAGTTCGAAAAAATCCTGTCGTACCTGCAGATCGCCCAGGATGAAGGCGCCGAACTGCTGACCGGTGGCAAGGTGGAGAAGCTGGAAGGCGCGTTGGCGACCGGTTACTACATCCAACCGACGCTGCTCAAAGGCAACAACAAGATGCGCGTGTTCCAGGAAGAAATCTTCGGCCCGGTGGTCAGCGTCACCACCTTCAAGGACGAAGCCGAGGCACTGGCCATCGCCAACGACACCGAGTTCGGCCTTGGCGCCGGTGTATGGACCCGCGACATCAACCGCGCCTACCGCATGGGCCGCGGCATCAAGGCTGGCCGCGTATGGACCAACTGCTACCACCTGTACCCGGCGCACGCCGCGTTCGGCGGGTACAAAAAGTCCGGCGTGGGCCGTGAAACCCACAAGATGATGCTCGACCATTATCAGCAGACCAAGAACCTGCTGGTGAGCTACGACATCAACCCGCTGGGCTTCTTCTAAGCGGTAAGCGGCAAGCTGCAAGCTGCAAGAAAAAGCGGATAGAACGCCAACCTGCTTTTTCTTCAGGCTTGTAGCTTGCGGCTTGTAGCTTGCATGGCTCGCTTCCTGCAGTACCCATCACCATCGGCCGGAACCCTTCCGGCCACCAAGAAAAAGAACAGGTGAAACTATGCCAAGCGATCAATCCTCCGGCGCACCGGCAGGCGCTTCCGTCGATTTCGAAAAGGTCGGTTCGGACTATTTCCAGCAACGTGAACTGAAAAAAGGCGCCGCCGGCTGGGTCCTGCTGGTGGGCCTGGGCGTCGCCTACGTGATCTCCGGCGACTATGCCGGCTGGAACTTCGGCCTCGCCCAAGGTGGCTGGGGCGGCATGTTCCTTGCCACCCTGCTGATGGCCACCATGTACCTGTGCATGTGCTTTTCGCTGGCCGAACTGTCCTCGATGATCCCTACCGCCGGGGGCGGCTATGGCTTTGCCCGCAGCGCCTTCGGGCCGTGGGGCGGCTTTCTGACAGGCACGGCGATCCTCATCGAGTACGCCATCGCTCCGGCAGCCATCGCGGTGTTCATCGGTGCCTACTGCCAGTCCCTGTTCGGCATTGGCGGCTGGATGATCTACCTGGCGTTCTACATCGTCTTTATCGGCATCCACATCTTCGGGGTCGGTGAAGCCCTGAAGCTGATGTTCATCATCACCGCCGTCGCCGCCATCGCCCTGGCTGTCTTCCTTGTGGGCATGGTGCCCCATTTTGATGCGGCGAACCTGTTCGACATCGCCCAGACCGATGCGGTCGGCGCCAGCAGCTTCCTGCCGTTCGGTTATGTTGGCGTGTGGGCGGCAATCCCCTACGCGATCTGGTTCTTCCTGGCGGTAGAAGGCGTGCCGCTGGCGGCCGAGGAAACCAAGAACCCGAAACGTGACCTGCCACGTGGCCTGATTGGCGCAATGCTGGTGTTGCTGGCGTTTGCCCTGCTGATCCTCGTGGTAGGCCCGGGTGGTGCGGGCTCCGAAGCGCTCAAAGCCTCCGGCAACCCACTGGTAGAAGCACTTTCCAAGGCGTATGGCGGCTCCACCTGGATGGGCGGCTTCGTCAACCTGGTTGGCCTGGCCGGTCTGATTGCCAGCTTCTTCTCGATCATCTATGCCTATTCGCGGCAGATCTTCGCCCTTTCCCGCGCCGGCTACCTGCCGCGCAAGCTGTCCGAAACCAACAAGAGCAAGGCCCCGGTACTGGCCCTGATCATCCCTGGCATCATCGGTTTCGGCCTGTCACTGACCGGCCAGGGCGACCTGCTGATCCTGGTTGCAGTGTTCGGTGCGACGCTGTCTTATGTACTGATGATGGCCGCGCACATCACCCTGCGCATCCGCCGGCCCAAGATGGAACGCCCCTATCGCACCCCTGGTGGCATCTTCACCTCGGGCGTAGCCCTGGTGCTGGCATGCATCGCCGTGGTCGCAGGCTTTTTGGTCGACCCACGGGTGGTGATTGGCGCTGCAGTGATCTATGCAGTACTGATTGCCTACTTTGCGTTCTACAGCCGCCACCACTTGGTTGCGGGTACACCGGAAGAGGAATTCGCCGCGATCCAGAAGGCCGAAGAGGCCCTGCACTGATTGCCGACACCTGCCGCGGGCACGCCCGCGGCACTCTGGAGATTCTGTATGGCAAGTTTCGTACACACGGTAGGCCACCTGGTCTACCGCTTCGACAGCCTCAAGGACGTGATGGCCAAAGCCAGCCCCGCACGTTCCGGGGATTACCTGGCTGGCGTTGCTGCCGCCAACGATGGTGAACGGGTGGCGGCGCAGATGGCACTGGCCAATATCCCGCTCAGCCACTTCCTCAGCGAAGCGCTCATCCCGTACGAGCAGGACGAAGTTACCCGCCTGATCATCGACACTCACGACGCCCAGGCCTTCGCCCCGGTCAGCCACCTCACCGTCGGCGGCCTGCGTGACTGGCTGCTCAGTGACGAAGCCGACGAGGACAGCCTGCGCGCCCTGGCGCCTGGCCTGACCCCGGAAATGGCCGCTGCCGTATCGAAGGTCATGCGCGTACAGGACCTGGTACTGGTGGCGCAGAAGATCCGTGTAGTCACCCGTTTTCGCGGCACCATGGGCTTGCGCGGGCGCCTGTCGACCCGCTTGCAGCCCAACCACCCTACCGACGAGCCGGCCGGGATTGCCGCCAGCATTCTCGATGGCCTGTTGTACGGCAATGGCGACGCCATGATCGGCATCAACCCGGCCACCGACAGCATCGCCTCGATCTGCGCCATGCTGGAAATGCTCGACGCCATCATCCAGCGCTATGACATTCCCACCCAGGCCTGCGTGCTGACCCACGTCACCACCTCGATCGAGGCAATCAACCGCGGCGTGCCGCTGGACCTGGTGTTCCAGTCGATTGCCGGCACCGAGGCGGCCAACGCCGGCTTTGGCATCAACCTCAACGTGCTTCAGGAAGGTTACGAGGCCGGGTTGTCGCTCAAGCGCAGCACGCTCGGGCAGAACCTCATGTATTTCGAAACCGGCCAGGGCAGCGCCCTGTCGGCCAACGCTCACCACGGCGTCGACCAGCAAACCTGCGAAACCCGCGCCTACGCAGTTGCCCGCCATTTCAAACCGTTTCTGGTCAACACCGTGGTCGGCTTCATCGGCCCCGAGTACCTGTACAACGGCAAGCAGATCATCCGTGCCGGCCTTGAGGACCACTTCTGCGGCAAGCTGCTGGGCGTGCCGATGGGGTGCGACATCTGCTACACCAACCACGCCGAGGCCGACCAGGACGACATGGACACCCTGCTGACCCTGCTGGGTGTGGCCGGGATCAACTTCATCATGGGCATCCCCGGTTCCGACGACATCATGCTCAACTACCAAACCACCTCGTTCCATGACGCGCTGTATGCGCGCCAGACCCTGGGCCTCAAGCCCGGGCCTGAGTTCGAGGCATGGTTGCAGCGCACCGGCATATTCACCCAGGCCGATGGCCGGGTGCGCTTTGGCGACAACCTGCCGCCGGCGTTCCGCCAGGCCTTGGCGCAGCTGGCATAGAGGTGACCATGGCCCATCAGACGCCCACCCCCGAAAACCCTTGGCAGGCCCTTCGCAGCCTGACCCCGGCACGTATCGCCCTTGGCCGTAGCGGCATCAGCCTGCCAACCGGCGCCCAGCTGGACTTCCAGTTCGCCCACGCCCAGGCCCGCGATGCCGTGCACCTGGCATTCGACCACGCGGCCCTGAGCGAACAATTGAAGGAACGCGGGCGTGACAGCCTGGTACTGCACAGCGCCGCCAGCGACCGCAACCAGTACCTGCAACGCCCCGACCTGGGCCGGCGCCTGAACGAGCACTCGGTGGAGCAATTGCGCCAGCACGCCCAGACCAACCCTGGCGGCTGCGACCTTGCCATCGTGGTGGCCGACGGCCTTTCGGCCCTGGCCGTGCATCGCCACACCTTGCCTTTGCTGGCCCGTTTCGAGGAGCAGGCCGCCGCCGATGGCTGGACCAGCGCACCGGTGGTGCTGGTGGAGCAAGGCCGGGTAGCCGTGGCCGACGAAGTGGGCCAACTGCTGGGGGCGCGCATGACCGTGATGCTGATCGGCGAGCGCCCCGGGCTCAGTTCACCCGACAGTTTGGGTTTGTATTTCACCTACGCGCCAAAGGTGGGCCTGACCGACGCTTACCGCAACTGCATCTCCAACGTGCGCCTGGAAGGCCTGAGCTACGGCATGGCCGCGCATCGCCTGCTATACCTGATGCGCGAGGCCTGTCGCCGACAGCTGTCTGGCGTGAACCTCAAGGACGAAGCGGAGGTCCATACCATCGACAGTGAAAACACCTCTAATCAAAAAGGCAATTTCCTACTCGGTGAAGGGTAAAGAACATGTCACGGACGGCGGATTGCGCTTCTGGCCAGCATTGGGCAGCATGCGATTGAAAGCTGCTGGCATTCCGCTGTTTCCCAAATGGACTCTGAGGGCCGCACATGCGCATCATCAAGGCAACCCTGGAACACCTCGACCTGCTCACCCCGCTGTTCGTCCGATACCGCGAGTTCTATGGGCAACTGCCCTACCCGGACAGCTCGCGCAAATTCCTGGAAACGCGCCTCAAGCGCGACGAGTCGGTCATCTACCTGGCACTGCCGGACGATGACGACGCCAAACTGCTGGGCTTCTGCCAGCTCTACCCGAGCTTCTCGTCGCTGTCGCTCAAGCGGGTGTGGATTCTCAATGACATCTATGTGGCCGAAGACTCACGGCGCATGCTGGTGGCTGACCACCTGATCCGTGAAGCCAAGAAGATGGCCAAGGACACCCAGGCCGTGCGCATGCGGGTTTCGACCAGCGCCAACAACGAGGTGGCGCAGAGGACCTATGAATCCATCGGTTTTCGCAAGGATACCGAGTTCGAAAGCTACATCTTGCCGATCAGCCAGGACTGATCAGTACTGGCCCGACCGTCGGCTGGCCGGCGATCGGGCCGGTACCGGCACCCTCAGTAACCCCCCGCTACAAACTCTCCGGGCATCCTCGCGACTTGGCCGTATAATGCCTGCTCCTGGCATGTCTGAAAATTTACCCTACCGCAAGTCCGCTCGCCCGTAGCTGCGGGTCAAGAACACAGGTGCTGTACATGGATTTCAACCCGCTGGACCTCATCCTGCATCTCGATGCCTACCTTGATCTGCTGGTCACCAACTACGGCCCCTGGATCTACGCCATCCTGTTCACCGTGATTTTCTGCGAGACCGGCCTGGTGGTAATGCCCTTCCTGCCGGGTGATTCACTGCTGTTCATCGCCGGCGCGGTGGCCGCAGGTGGCGGCATGGACCCGGTACTGCTGGCCGGCCTGCTGATGGCCGCGGCAATCATGGGTGACAGTACCAATTACGTGATCGGGCGAACGGCAGGTGAACGGCTGTTCAACAAACCCGATTCGAAAATTTTCCGTCGCGACTACCTGCAGCGCACCCATGAATTCTATGAACGCCATGGTGGCAAAACCGTGACCCTGGCGCGCTTCCTGCCGATCCTGCGCACCTTCGCGCCGTTCGTCGCTGGCATCGCCCACATGCATTACTCACGCTTCCTGGCCTTCAGCGTTGCAGGCTCGCTGTTGTGGGTCGGCGGCCTGGTGACCCTCGGCTACTTCTTCGGCAACGTGCCGTTCATCAAGCAGCACCTTTCGCTGATGGTGGTCGGCATCATCTTCCTGTCGCTGGTACCCATGGTTCTGGGCCTGCTGCGCGGGCGCCTGGGCCGCACCGCCAAGGCACACTGACGAACGCCATGTGGTCCTTCAGCGCCTGGCGGCGCAAGCGCACGCTGGCGCGCTACCCGGTCGATCCACAGCAATGGCAGGTGGTCCGTGAACGCCTGCCGATGCTCGACGGCATCAGCGACGACGAAGACCGTCGGCTACGTGAGGCCTGCATCCTGTTCCTGCTCGACAAGCACCTGACCACCCTGCCCGGCGTCGAGCTGGATGACCAGCAACGCCTGTTCCTCGCCGCCCAGGCCCAGCTACCGCTGTTGCACCTGGGGGAACTCAACTGGTATCAGGGTTTTCACGAGATCATCCTCTACCCGGACGACTTCAAGAGCCCGCAGCGCCATCGCGACGCCAGTGGCGTGGAGCATGTCTGGGATGGTGAACACAGCGGTGAGGCCTGGCAGCAGGGCCCGGTGATCATGGCCTGGGCCGGGGTGCTGGCCAGCGGCGGCTGGGAAGCCTACAACCTGGTGATCCACGAGCTGGCGCACAAGCTCGACATGCTCAATGGCGATGCCAATGGCCTGCCACCGCTGCACAGCGACATGCAGGTTGAAGACTGGGCCACGGCCATGCAGCAGGCGTATGACGACCTCAACCGCCAGCTGGACGCCGACCCTGAAACGCAAACGGCCATCGACCCTTATGCGGCCGAAAACCCGGCAGAATTCTTTGCCGTCACCAGCGAGTACTTCTTCAGCGCCCCCGACCTCTTGCAGCAGGCTTATCCACAGGTGTACCGGCAACTCTCGCTGTTCTACCGCCAGGACCCTCTGGCGCGCCTGACGCGGTTGCAGGCCGAGCACCCGGACTACCGCGAAAGCCACGCCTGAGGCGCCCGCGCATCAGGTCGGGCGTGGCATGGCCTGGCCGAATGTGCCTATAATCGCCGCCACTTTTTTGATCAAACACGGGGGCACTGCCCAATGAGCTACAGCAAGATTCCGGCTGGCAAAGACCTGCCGAACGACATCTACGTCGCCATCGAGATCCCGGCCAACCACGCGCCGATCAAGTACGAAATCGACAAGGACAGCGATACCCTGTTCGTCGACCGCTTCATGGCTACCCCGATGTTCTACCCGGCCAACTACGGCTTCATCCCGAACACCCTGGCCGACGACGGTGATCCGCTGGACGTGCTGGTGGTTACGCCTTACCCGGTCGCCCCAGGTTCGGTCATCCGCGCCCGCCCGGTCGGCGTTCTGAACATGACCGACGACGGCGGCGGCGACGCCAAGGTCATCGCTGTTCCGCACGACAAGCTGTCGCAGCTGTACGTTGACGTGAAGGAATACACCGACCTGCCAGCACTGCTGATCCAGCAGATCGAACACTTCTTCGCGAACTACAAAGATCTCGAGAAGGGCAAGTGGGTCAAGATCGAAGGCTGGGAAGGCGCCGACGCCGCCCGCGCCGCGATCACCAAATCGGTCGCTGCCTACAAGGGCTGATACCGGTTGCACCAAGCCCCGCTTCGGCGGGGCTTTTTTGTGCGCGCCCCGTAATGGTAAAAAATCCTACGCAGTCCTAATCCAGCGTCCTACCGTTAGGCGTTTTTCGTACACATCACGTCAACACCCGGTTCATATCCCTACTGGCACCGCGCCGCTACACTCGGCTGCATGAAAACCTCCGGTGACCGCCTCAAGGCCCTCCTCCACGAGTGTGGCCTGACCCCTTCCGACTTCGCCGCCCAGCGCGGTGTGACGCCCCAGCACGTCAACAACTGGTTCAAACGCGGCGTTCCCCTGGCTCGCCTGGACGAACTGGCCGACCTGTTTTGCGTACACCGCCGCTGGCTACGCAGCGGCGAAGGCCCCAAACACCCCAGCTCGATCCTGCGCACCTGCGCCCTGCCGCCCGCCTCGGACAATTCGCCCACCTCGCTATCGACCCGGGCCACCCGGCTCTTGCAGGTGCCGTTTCAGCAAGTGCACGACGGCAAGCTGTTAACTCTCGACGGCAAATACCTGCAACTCCCGGTTGAAGCGCTGCAGGCCTTGGGCGTGGCAACAGAAAATGTCGTCTGCCTGGCCATGCCAAGCCAAAACATGGCTCCGTGGGTGCCACGCGACGCGATACTGGCCATTGACGTCAGCCAGACCCGGGTCAAGGACGGTGAAACCTATGCCCTGCTGCACAATGGCGCACTCAGGGTGAACAGCCTCAGCCTCGGCCACAAGGGCACCCTGTGCCTGCACAGCCATGACCGGCGCAACTACACCGTGGAACGCTTCACCCCTGCCCAGCGCCAGGCACAGCACTTGAAGATACTCGGCTGGGTTTTCCACTGGTCGCATTTTTCTCAGCAACGCCCCGAATGAAACACCCTGTGCCATTTTTTGCTGGGCATCCTGGGCAGGCCCTTGTATGCTACGCGCCACATTCAGCCCCGACCGGCGCAAGCCGCAGTCCAGAGGGCTCGGCAACGTTTCACACGAACGTTCGCCATCTCTTTCAGGCCCTTGATGGCCACACAGTTAAGGCGGTTGCGGCTTACCATAAATTAGCCGGAAGCGTCCCCGAGAAGCCGGCCACAAGCCGGCTTTTTATTTCTTCTCCCCCGAAAATATAGGTGGTCAGCCCTCTCCCTCGGATCGGACCCACACCTAGACCCACACTGCTGCTTTGGGAAGAGAGTTTAATTTTTTCTAGGTTGGGTGCTGGGCCTTAGCTTCAGCCCAAGGGCCACGCCCAAACCGTCCCGCTCGCGCTTTCTTCTGCCCCCTGCAAGGAGCGGAAGGCTCCCGACGGTCATGAGGGTCAGCAGCTGAGTTCGTATCCTCCAGCCTTGCGTGTACGTAAGGCATCGCTTATGATCAGGTCATGCCAGTGACTAGGAGTATCTCCAGTCGGTTTGGAATGCTGGCCTCTACAGGTGTCTAGTCTCCGTCTTACGTTTGTGTAGGTTTATGTTGAAAACAGCATATGCCTGCACAGATAGTAAGGAGCAAAAATTAGATTCTCCGTAGCTTCTCCCGCCTCCTCCTTCCGCTTGCCCCTCAGTAAAACGTAAAACACTTCAGATTCTATACCTCGATCATACCTTGCCACTGCAAAAGGCAAAGCGGTCACCACGATTAATTTAACGTTGCAGTCCCAGCATTGCTAATGCGGCCAAAAACTGCTTAAAGCGCCTGCCCGTGAAATTTCAAACATGTCGATAATCCACTGGGAATCGACTATCATAATCGTTTGACACGAATTTCAGAAACGAACTGTTGCTGATTTAAGCTGACGAATTGAGCAATTGAGCGATGAACAAAAGACCTTTAGACCAATTGTTTTTTGCAACATTTCGAGGAAGTTTGGATTTCTCGGAGTTTGCAAGCCTGAATGTTAGCCAGGCGTACTCCAGGATAGAATTTGAAGGAAGAGCTGTATTTAGTCCTGGCAAAACACTAAAAAATTACTTGAGCTTTCTTAGTCGCGTACTATTTGATCGCCTCCCTGTTGAAAAAGATGTCGTCTACTCATATCGAAAAGGAGTTAACGTTGTTAATGCTGTCGAAAAGCATGCTAACAACAAATTCTTTTTCCAGTCTGACATAGAAAATTTCTTTGGAAATATAACCAAAGAAATCATAAAGAAAACTATCTTATCCGCCATTGACCAGTGCCCCATCACTGACATCGAGACTTGGATAGAAAGAATATTGGACTTGGTAACAGTTGAAGGCGCGCTCCCACCAGGCTATCCAACTTCGCCAGCGATAAGCAATGCGTGCTTACTCAGTTTTGACAAACGGTTATTAGCTTGGTGCAACGAGCACTCACTAACCTACACCAGGTATGCTGACGACATAATCGTGTCCGGCACCAACGATATCTGGATGAACTCGTTGAGTTACAAGGTGACTGAGCTTCTAAATGAAGAATTCAATAACTTCATCAAACTAAATCCGCAAAAGACAAAAATAATTCGCCCAGGCGAAAAAATAAAAATTCTTGGTATTGCAATCTTACCAAACGGCAAAGTATCTGTTGATGGCAAGTTAAAGAAACGAACAGAAACAGCAATGCATCTACTTCTGAAAGACAAGAAAATGTTTCAATCTTTCTTCAAAGAAGCAGACTTGGATAAAGCTCTAAAAAAATTCTCGGGACAGTTGAATTATATAAACACTGTAGACCCTAGCTTTCTAGACAAGTTGCGAAAAAAGTACGGGACAGCAACAGTAGATAAAATAATACATATTTCGGTGGCTTCGTGATGCAACTATCTATCGAAGTTAGCAATATCCAGCACATATCCAAGCTTCGGGTTGATCTCAACATTAACGAAAGCGGCTTAACCTGCATTGTTGGCAAAAATGGTGTAGGCAAAACCACTCTTATTAAATCGATCAGAAACCTCAAAATTTCCGATACATTCTCGAAAATGGCGCAGGCTGGCGCCATCAAGCCTGGAAGCAAAATAAGCTATATGTGCAATGGGGCCACGTATAACTTTGAGTACGACCACGAGCTTGAAGATCTAAACAGCAAAGATGTGTTCCCTCAAGAACTAAAGAAACAGATTGAGGTTGAACTACCCATACCATGGGGACAAAGATTCAATACATTCCAAAGCATCAGCTCTGCCGACAACGAGATAAGAACCGCTGTAATGCTTGAGGAATATCATATTCCTGAAGAGCTCATACAGTTACTGGCTGGCGTTTATGGAAATAATAAATTCGCAGAACTAAAGGAAGTCAGGGTAGGCAGGTCATCTTTTTACATAATGCCCTTAAAAGATGATAGATATGTTAGAGAAGATCACCTGAGCTCCGGTGAATTTTTTTTAATATCACTCTATAGAAAAATAAAAGGCAGCTCCAAACTAATAGTTATCGACGAAATTGACATATCCTTGGACGCTGCTGCTCAAAGCCGCTTGATTAAATGGCTCAGGGATTTCTGCAAAGCAGAAAACGTAAGCATCGTATTTACCACGCACTCAATGGCAATAATGCGAACCATGGAAGATGGCGAGCTTCACTATATGAGTTGCGAGGAAGATGCAATAACAACCAGGCCAGTTTCATACAATTACGTCAAATCTGTATTGTTTGGATTTTCTGGGTGGGATCGCTACATCCTCACTGAAGATCCTGCGCTGGAAGGTTTTTTCAAATTCCTGATCACCACCCAAAAAATCCCAAGCTTCTACACCTATCAAATTATTCCTGTTGGCGGCGGGGACAACGTGGCTCAGCTGCGACAAAAAAATATAGGCGAAGGCTTTTTTGGCCCTGAGAATAATGTCCTTGCTATCCTTGATGGGGATTATGAAGGCACTCGTAACGGCAGAAAGAACCAAACATACTGCATTCCATTTTTAAGCATCGAAAAAAAGATTTTTGAAGACTACCAAAACGGTATCTTCACCTTGCCAGCTCCTCTAGCTGAGCAACTGCGGGGAGACAAACTTGACAAGAAGTTTATCAAGGCAATAAAGAGGGAGTTCGGGATTTCCCACCAACACCTGTACTACTATTTAAATGAAAAGTACCCCGACAAGACGAAAGAAATTTGCAAGGTGCTTCAAGATTTTTTGAATATGCCTATCTAACATAATACTAGCGAAATTTTCGCGCCAAGGTGAATGAAGCCCGCCCTTGATTCTCCACTAGCACATATTTCTGAGGGTCAAGGGCACTGCCAGTTTCGCTAGCCTCTTGACCCCTGCTGCTGTCAATTTCGACATCGCATCACACCCACCCCTTGACCCACACCAAATCGCTGGATTCACCCGAATCTCAACGAACGCTAATGGACAGATACTACCGCCAATGCGCCGAAAAGAGGTAACGGAGGTTGGTGGATGCTACAGCACATAATGAACGCCGGCCACAAGCCGGCTTTTCAATGCCTGCTCTTAATGCATCATACCCAACTCGGCATCATCCATCAGCGCCTTGGCCATGGCACTGAGGTAATGCGAAGCCCATATCATCATGGGTTTCTCATCCATCAGGCCGATTATGGTCAGTTCCCGCACATACCCCATCAACTCCGACGCTTGCTCCCGGGCATCCTG
This sequence comes from Pseudomonas sp. p106, assembly GCF_003936645.1. NCBI lineage: Bacteria > Pseudomonadati > Pseudomonadota > Gammaproteobacteria > Pseudomonadales > Pseudomonadaceae > Pseudomonas > Pseudomonas sp. p106. The sequence goes on along the minus strand of NZ_RHQR01000004.1, from coordinate 134,421 downwards.
GCATGGAATGCCGGCTTCGATGCGGAACAGTGGGTGGCTGTGGTCTTCACCCTGGAAGAAGGTGGTCTTGCCGACAGTGAATTTGGTCGTGTGAGTGGTCATTGCTCAAACTCCTTGAAATTTCCGCTGCCCGGCCTGGCCTCATCGCCGGCAAGCCGGCTCCTACAATGCCCGCAGCGCTGCTGAACCCTGTGGGCCGGCTCAGGCGGCAGATCATTTAAGCCTTAATGCAAGGTCCGAGGGCCTGTGGGCATCTGCACCTGGATCAGCGCCGATTCGAGCAAAACCCGTAGCGCCTCCATTTCATGCAGCGAGGTCATCATCAAGATCGATACCGGGGACTTGGGGTGCAGCAGCAGTGCCTGGTGCACCACGGTCGTGGCGCACAGCGCATAGTCCGCGGCCTGGATCAGGGTGTCTTCAAGGGAATGATTATCATGGGGTGGGTCGGGGACAATTTTAAGCATGGCGTAGCCCTCTGTGGATTCACTAGAGCCGCACTCATGACTTGCAGTGTGATGGGTGGCGGCCACGTACGGGTCTGCAAGACCGGACAGAGAACGAAAACCGGCAGGTTCGAAAACCTCCCGTACGCAGCCACCGTCAAGCGTGCTCAATGGCAAACCATTGGCTTTCGGTGATAAGCATGCGTTTTCTGTGCGGGCTTGCAGGCCCGGTCGCTGATTTGGCAACGACGGGCCCAGACTAGGCCGCAGAGAAAAGCAGCACAATGCCGAAAAGGCGGTAGCAAGCTATTTCAGAAATGGACTACAAGCAACGGTAAAAATCTGAATATTTCCTGGGAAATACGTCAGAAATCGTAACGTGCACCAACCATCATGCTGCGCGAAGGCCCATAGAAGTTGAACGTCGAAGTCGACCCCACCCGCGACAGGTAATCGCGGTCGAACAGGTTGTTGACGTTGAAGGTGGCCGTCAGCTTCGAGGTGACCGGGTACGACAGCATCGCATCCACCGTGGCATAACCCGGTGCATCGATGCGCACGCCGCCGCTCTCGGAATGGAAGTTGCTCATCGCCGAGACGCCGCCACCAATGGCCAGCCCGGTCAAAGGCCCTTGGCTGATGGTGTACTTGCTCCACAGCGACGCCTGGTTGCGCGGCATGATGAAGAAGGTGGTTTCGGCATCACCGTCGAGGGTTTCGGTTTCCATCCAGGTGTAGCCCGCCAGCAGCTCCCAGTTCGGCGTCAGCTTGCCGCTGACTTCCACTTCGGCGCCCTTCACGCGGGTCTTGCCCGATGCCACGGAGAAACCGGTGTCTACGCCATCTTCATCATATTCGGTGCTGGCGCGGTTCTCGTCGGTCAAACGGAATACCGAGACACGCGTATTGAGGTCGCCGCCAAAGTAACTGCTCTTGAGGCCAAACTCATACTGCTCGCCTTCACGCGGTTTGAGTACGCGGCCATTGCTGTCGGTATCTGACTGCGGCTTGAATACCTGCGAATAGCTGGCATACAGCGCATGGTTTTCGGTCAGGTCGTAGACCACGCCACCGTACGGCGTGAACCGTCCATCCACGCGTTTGTTGTCATCGACAGTCGAAGCAGTGCTCAGGGTAGTGGTGTAGAAATCACCGCGATACCAGCTGAAACGGCCACCAGCAATCAGCGCCAAACGCTCGACCGGGCGGAAGGTGACCTTGGAGTACAGGCCGTACTCTTCCTCCTGCATACCGGTTTCGGTGCTGTAGTTCGGTGACGGCTTGGCGAACTGGGTCGGCGAGTAGCTGTTGACGTTGATGGCCCCCAGGTTGGTGGTGCCGTTGAGGTACTCGGTGTCGTAGTTCTTGTAGTCCGTACCCACCACGAATTCGCTGACCTGGCCGAAGGTTTCGAACGGCTGGCTGTAGCTGGCATCCAGCGAATAGGTATCCTGGGTGAAGTCTCGGGCGCTGGCGCGCTCGGAGTTGGCACCGGTGGTGGCATTGGTCGCAGTGAAGGCATAGAGGTAGTTGGTGTCGCGGTGCGAGCCACGGGCGGCGATACGGCCATAACCACCGTTGTCAAAGCGGTGCGTCAACTCGGCAACCAGGTCGGTGGTCTTGCCGTCGAAGTAGTTCCAGTCAGCGCCAAGGAACTTCGAATGGCTAAAATCCGGGACCTCACCAGACAGCGTTGCCGGGTAGCCGTTGTGCGGGGTGATGTTCTTCACTTCGTGGATCAGGCCGAACGATAGCTGGGTGTCGTCATCAAGGTCGATGTCCAGCGCGCCGTAGTAGCTGTTGCTGGTGTTGGCGTTGTAGTCCACTTCACCATTGGTGTCGTCCCGCGATGCAACGAATCGCCCGCGCACCCGGCCTGCATCATCCAGCGGCCCACTCAGGTCAATTTCTTCGTGGTTGGTGTCCCAGGTGCCGTAGCTGGCTTCGACGTGGCCCTGAAACTCGGCGGTTGGGCGCTTGCGCACCATGTTGACGATACCGCCCAGCTCGCTGGTGCTGCTGAACAACCCCGCCGGGCCGCGCATGATCTCCACACGGTCGAATGCCGCCAGCGACGGCACGGTGCCAAAAATACTGGCCATGGGCGCCGGCAGGCCGTCGATGTTGAACTCGCTGTACTCGTAACCACGGGCATAGATCGACGACCGCCCGCTGTCGTTGGTCAGGGTGCGCAGCCCCGCGGTGTACTTGGCCAGGTCATCCAGGTGCACGAACTGACGGTCTTTGACGTAGTCCTGGGTGTAGACGGTGACCGACTGCGGTATTTCCTTGAGCGACGCTGGGGTCTTGGTGCCCACCGTGGCAGCGTCGACGCTGTAACCGCCGGTTTCTTCCGAAGGCAGCATGTCGTACAGGCGGTTGCCTTCGATGGTCAGCGCCGGCAGGTCGAGCGAGCTGTCCGCAGCAACCTCACTGGCGACCGTTTCGGCCAGTGCCGACAAAGAAAACGGCGCCAACAACCCCAGCATCAGCCAGCCCCGCACCCGTCGGGGGCTTCCCACACCTTTGAAACCGCTCATGACACACCTTCCGCCCAAATGATATTTAATCGCAAACGAAACACGTTGCTTTTTGCGAACGATACCGGACGAAAACTAGGGGTGCAGCAGGATTAACCTTCTTAACACTTAGGCCCGGCACGAGGCGATTGCCCTTCCCCTGCCTGCAATGGGATGATCGCCAACTGATACGAATTCTCATTCAAGACTGCCAATGCCAACCTCACTCCTGCTCGTCGAAGATGACCCACGCCTGCGTGAGGACCTCCAGCGCCACTTCCTCAACCGGGGCTTTGTGGTCAACGCCTGCGCCACCGGCCCTCAGGCGTTGAACGCGGTGCAACACAATGGCTTCGATCTGGTGTTGCTGGACATCATGCTGCCAGGCCTGGACGGCCTCAGCCTGCTCGACGAGTTGCGCCGCCAGCAGGCAGTTCCGGTGATACTGATGTCGGCGCTGGGGGCCGAGCAGGACCGCATCAGTGGCTTTACCCGCGGGGCGGACGACTACCTGCCCAAGCCCTTCAGCCTGGCGGAACTGGACGCGCGGGTCGATGCCCTGATGCGCCGGGTGGCCTTTGACCGCAGGCCGGCGGCTCCAAGCGAAACCGGCAAGGTAATGCTCGACCAGGACCATCAGGATGTCATTCACCACGGCAAGGCTGCCGGCCTCACTGCCTCTGAGTTTCGCTTGCTGGCCACCTTGAGCGCCCACCCCGGTGAGGCCTTGAGCAAAGCATTCCTCTACCAGACCGTATTGCACCGCGCCTACACCCGCCTGGACCGTGGGCTGGACGTGCATGTGTGCAACCTGCGCCGCAAGCTGGCCGATATCGGTGCCCAGCATGTGCAGATACAGGCAGTACGTGGCCAAGGGTACATCCTGGTCGACACGGAACACCTGTGATGCGCCGCCATCCCCTGCTGTGGAAACTGGCCGCACTGCAAGTCAGCTTCTGCCTGCTGATGACCTGGCTGATCTGGACCTGGGGCCTGTCGGTGGAGCGCAGCACTTATTTTCTGTCCCAGGCCGACCAGGATTATCTGGCGCGCTATGCGCAGCAGGCTGAACAGGCCTGGCAGCAAGGCGGTGCGGCCGGCGCCGAAGCCTTTCGCACAAAGCTGCAGCACGCCGAGAACACCTGGGCGGTATTGATCGGGCCGCACCTGCAAAGCCTCGGCACCGCGCCGCTGAATGTCGACGAGGCCAGCCGCCTGACCTTCATGCGCAAACTCGACTGGCCGATGAGCCGGCGCCTGCAGGATGAACTGCCCTACGTCAGCATCGAGTTCCCGCAGCATCCAGAACAGGGCCGGCTGGTGTTGCAGCTGCCCGAGCGCCTGCTACCCACTGGCCTGACCCCCTGGACCCACCTCATCACTCACGGCGTTGCACCCACACTGCTGGCGCTGTTACTTGGCCTGGCGATCTATCGGCACCTGGTGGTACCGCTCAACCGCCTGCGCGACCGCGCCGACGCCTTGCGCGCGGACGACTTGGACGGCCCTGGCCTGCCCCTGCAGGATCGCCGCGATGAATTGGGCGAACTGGCGCAGGCCTTCGAACACATGGCCGGGCGCCTGCGCCAAAGCCTGGAGCAGCAACGCCTGCTGCTGCGTATCCTGTCTCACGAACTGCGCACGCCCCTGGCGCGGCTGCGCATTGCCCATGACAGTGACTTGCCCCCCGCCCAGTTGCGCGAGCGCCTGGGCCACGAGGTCAATGACATGCAGAAGCTGCTCGAGGGCACCCTGGACCTCGCCTGGATGGACACCGAGCAGCCGCAGTTACGCACCGAACCGGTGCTGATGGTGTCTGTGTGGGAAGCGTTATGCCAGGACGCCTGCTTCGAGAGCGGCTGGGACCGTGCACGGCTGCCCTGCTCGCTCGGCATCGAATGCGTGGTGCAGGCCCATCTGGACAGCCTGGCCCAGGCGCTGGAAAACCTCATGCGCAATGCCATCCGCCATTCGCCTGCCGATGGCCGGGTCAGCCTCGATGGCTGGCGTGAGGGCGACCGCTGGCATTTGCGCCTGAGTGACCAGGGCCCCGGCGTGCCTCACGCTGAACTCGAACGCATCTTCAAGCCCTACCAGCGCTTGCCCGACAGCGGCGCAGGTTTCGGCCTGGGGCTGGCCATCGCCCGCCGCGCGGTCGAACTGCAAGGCGGCCGGCTGTGGGCCAGCAATGGTCATCCCGGCCTTTGCCTGCACCTGTTGCTGCCTGTTGCCCAGGAATGTTTAGAAAGTTAATACGCTTTACGCTCAATCAGGACTGATTATCATCTGGGCTCTCCCGCTTTGCGCTCCTTGCAAAGCATCGATGAGGCGCCTGATGAGCAAGATCACCCTGTCCCTGGCATTGGCGTTGGCCCTTGCGGCCCCGCTTGCCCTGGCGCAGCCGCAACGCGAGCAGAAGATGGACACTTCACTGCTGCAGCGCCAGGACCTGGCCTATCGTTTCAGCCACCTCGACCTGGACTCGGCCGATGGCCAGCGCCATTACCGCTTGTGGGTCGGCAAGCCAAACCGCCCGGCGCCCGCCGCAGGTTATCCGGTGTTGTGGATGCTCGACGGCAATGCCGCACTCGGTGCTTTGGACAGTGCGCAACTGGGCAAACTCGCAGCGGGCCAGGCACCACTGCTGGTGGCGGTTGGGTATCAGACCGAGCAGCGCATCGAGCGAACCGGGCGTACCTACGACTACACACCGGCAATTGCCGGGCTTGCAGAACAACGTGATCCGCTGACCCACCTGCCCAGCGGTGGCGTGGATGCATTCCTGGACTTGCTTACCGAGCGCATGCGGCCGATGGTAGCCGGCGTGGCGCCCATCGACGCGCAGCGGCAGACGCTGTGGGGGCATTCCTATGGCGGCTTGACGGTGTTGCACACGTTGTTCACTCGGCCTGGAGCGTTCAGCAACTATGCGGCGGCCAGCCCGTCGTTGTGGTGGCACGATGGAGCTATCGTTCGGCAAGCGCAGGGGCTACAGCAGCGCTTGGGCAATAACCGACCGACGCTGTTGCTCATGCGCGGTGGCGACGAACCGTCGAGCCCGCGCGCACCGGTGCAAGGCGATGTAGAGCGGCCGACGCGGGAGCTGGCGGCTTACCTGGCCAAGGTGCCGGGGTTGCAGGTGCGTTTCGAGCGGTTCGAGGGGGTGGGGCATGGGCCGATGCTGCCAGCTTCATTGCAAGAAGTAATTGAGGATATGTCTCGCTAGGCCTGCGCGTTCCATCAGGCCTGTCACCCCTGATACGCCAAAGGTCGCAGATCATCGGCTTGTCAGCAGGGTGGCACTGTGCGGTATGCTTGCCCGGTCTTCAGGGCGGGGTGAAAGTCCCCACCGGCGGTAAATCGAAAGATGAGCCCGCGAGCGCCCCGGCCATGCCGGGGGTCAGCAGATCTGGTGCGACTCCAGAGCCGACGGTCATAGTCCGGATGAAAGAAGGCGTCAGGCAAGGGCCATTCGGGCGCCCTTGCGCGCGCATTTTGTTCGCCCCGAGACGTTCATCGATCATTCACGAGGAGCGTTTCATGTCCCCCAAGCATCACCAGCAATTCCCCAATGTGTCCGCTGCCATCGCCGCCTTCCAGGCAGGCCGCCCCGTACTGCTGCTCGACGATGACGACCGCGAGGACGAAGCGGACATCGTTGCCGCCGCCGAAAACCTGTCGTTGCAGACCATGGCCATGATGATTCGCGATTGCAGCGGCATCGTCTGCCTGTGCCTGGACGAAGCCACCGTCGACGCCCTGCAACTGGCACCGATGGTGGCGAACAACCAGGCGCGTCATGGCACCGGCTTCACCGTGACCATCGAAGCGGCAGAAGGTGTGAGCACCGGCGTTAGCGCCCAGGACCGCATCACCACCATCGAAGCAGCGCTGCGCTCGACGGCGCAGCAACGGCATATCGTCAGCCCCGGCCACGTGTTCCCGCTGCGGGCGCGTGATGGTGGGGTGCTGACCCGTCGCGGCCATACCGAAGGCTCGGTGGACCTGGCTCGCCTGGCAGGCCTGCGCCCGGCAGCGGTGCTGTGCGAGCTGATGAACCCCGACGGCAGCATGGCCCGCGGCGAGCAGGTGGCGGTGTATGCCCGCCAGTACAATCTGCCGGTGCTGACCATTGCCGAGCTGGCACGCTGCCGCGAGGCAATGGTGGAGCTGGAAGCTGTGCCAGCCTGATTGATCGACGGGGCCGCTTTGCGGCCCAATCGCCGGCAAGCCGGCTCCAACAGGTTCAGCACAGCCTTCTGGTATTGTGCTGTACCTGTGGGCCGGAAAAACCACCCTCAAGTTTGCTCCCCCCGCCCCGCTCTGCTAGTGTCGCGCCGTTCTGAACAGCCACCGAGACCCGTCGCCATGGCCCGCAAAAAAGCCTCCATCGATTTCGAGCAATCCCTCGCCGACCTGCAAGCCCTGGTCGAACGCCTGGAGAACGGCGAGTTGTCGCTGGAAGACTCGCTGGCCGCCTTCGAGCAAGGTATCGCCCTGACCCGCGATTGCCAGGGCGCCCTGGCCCAGGCCGAGCAAAAAGTACAGATACTGCTGGAACGCGACGGCGAGCTCGCCGCTCAGCCCTTCGATGCGGAGCCAGAGGCATGATCGGCGCCTACCAGGCCAGCAGCCAGGCGCGCGTCGATGCGGCCCTTGAACCCCTGTTCATCGCGCCCACCAAGGAGCTTGAGCGGCTGTACACCGCCATGCGCTACAGCGTGATGAACGGCGGCAAGCGCGTGCGCCCGCTGCTCGCCTATGCGGCTTGCCAAGCGCTGGGCGCACCGGCCGAGCAGGCCAACGGCGCCGCCTGCGCGGTGGAGCTGATCCATGCTTATTCGCTGGTGCATGACGACCTGCCGGCCATGGACGATGACGACCTGCGCCGTGGCCAGCCGACCACCCATAAAGCCTTCGACGAAGCCTGCGCGATCCTCGCCGGCGATGGCCTGCAGAGCCTGGCCTTCAGCGCCCTGCTCGACCCCCGGCTGAGCCCGCAGCCCGACGCCATCCGCCTGGCCATGGTCCAGGCCCTGGCCAAAGCTGCAGGCCCTGCCGGCATGGTCGGAGGCCAGGCCATCGACCTTGGCTCGGTCGGCGTGAAGCTGGACCAGCAGGCCCTGGAATTCATGCACAGGCACAAGACCGGCGCGCTGATCGAAGCCAGCGTGCGCCTTGGCGCCCTGGCCAGCGGCCGCGCCGAGCAGGCGCAGCTGGACGCCCTGCAGACTTATGCACAGGCCATTGGCCTGGCATTCCAGGTGCAGGACGACATCCTCGACGTGGAAAGCGACACCGCCACCCTCGGCAAGCGCCAAGGTGCCGACATCGCCCGTGACAAACCGACCTACCCGGCTTTGCTTGGCCTGGAAGCGGCCAAGGCCTACGCGATCGAACTGCGCGACCAGGCGCTGGTCGCACTTGAAGGGTTTGGTGAAAACGCAGAACCTCTGCGGGCGTTGGCGCGCTACATCGTCGAGCGCCGCCATTAAGAAGCACTGGTTCCAAACCCGCACACAGGGGGCTGCAACCTCTGGTCGAATGGGCACTTTTCCCACAATGGGGTAAACTGCCGCGTCTTAACATCTATAACGACTCGCCTGATGCCCACGACGTTTCAAGAGATCCCCCGCGAACGCCCGGTCACGCCGCTGCTCGACCGCGCTGACACGCCTGCCGGCCTGCGCCGGCTGGCCGAAGCCGACCTTGAGCACCTGGCCGACGAGCTGCGCCAGGAGCTGCTCTACACCGTGGGTCAGACCGGTGGGCATTTTGGCGCCGGCTTGGGCGTGATCGAACTGACGATCGCCCTGCACTACGTCTTCGACACCCCGGACGACCGGCTGGTGTGGGACGTCGGCCATCAAGCCTACCCGCACAAGATCCTCACCGGCCGGCGCAACCGCATGCTGAGCCTGCGCCAGAAGGACGGGATCGCCGCCTTCCCGCGCCGCAGCGAAAGTGAGTACGACACCTTCGGCGTCGGCCACTCCAGCACCTCGATCAGCGCCGCACTGGGCATGGCCATTGCCGCCCGCCTGCAGAACAGCGCGCGCAAGTCGATTGCAGTGATCGGTGACGGTGCCCTGACAGCCGGTATGGCATTCGAGGCGTTGAACCACGCCCAGGAAGTCAACGCCGACATGCTGGTCATTCTCAACGACAACGACATGTCGATCTCGCGCAACGTTGGCGGGCTGTCCAATTACCTGGCCAAGATTCTTTCCAGCCGCACCTACGCAAGCATGCGCGAGGGCAGCAAGAAGGTGCTGTCGCGCCTGCCAGGTGCCTGGGAGATTGCCCGCCGCACCGAGGAATACGCCAAGGGCATGCTGGTACCCGGCACCCTGTTCGAAGAGCTGGGCTGGAACTACATCGGCCCGATCGATGGCCACGACCTGCCGACCATGATCGCCACCCTGCGCAACATGCGTGACCTCAAAGGCCCGCAGTTCCTGCACGTGGTGACCAAGAAGGGCAAAGGCTTCGCGCCGGCCGAGATCGACCCGATCGGCTACCACGCCATCACCAAGCTCGAGCCTGCCGACAAGCCGGCCGCGCCGAAGAAGGCCAGCGGGCCGAAGTACTCTGCGGTATTCGGCCAGTGGCTGTGCGACATGGCCGCTGCCGACAACCGCCTGGTGGGCATCACCCCGGCAATGAAGGAAGGCTCCGACCTGGTTGCCTTCAGTGAGCGTTACCCCGAGCGCTACTTCGATGTGGCCATCGCCGAGCAGCATGCCGTCACGCTGGCGGCAGGCATGGCCTGCGAAGGCAGCAAGCCAGTGGTCGCGATCTACTCGACCTTCCTGCAGCGCGCCTACGACCAGCTGATCCACGACGTGGCGGTACAGAACCTCGACGTCCTGTTCGCCATTGACCGGGCAGGCCTGGTCGGCGAAGACGGCCCGACCCACGCGGGCAGCTACGACCTGTCGTACCTGCGCTGCATCCCGGGCATGCTGGTGATGACGCCCAGCGACGAGAACGAACTGCGCAAGATGCTCAGCACCGGCCACCTGTACAACGGCCCGGCAGCGGTGCGCTACCCACGCGGCACCGGCCCCAACGCGCCGATCAGTGGCGACCTGGAACCGCTGGAAATCGGCAAGGGCGTCATCCGTCGTCAGGGCGAAAAGGTCGCTTTGCTGGTGTTTGGCGTGCAGTTGGCCGAAGCCCTGCAGGTTGCCGAGCAAATCAACGCCACCGTGGTCGACATGCGTTTCGTCAAGCCGCTGGACGAGGCACTGGTGCTGGAGCTGGCAGGCAGTCATGAGCTGCTGGTGACCCTCGAAGAGAACGCCATCATGGGCGGTGCGGGGGCTGCGGTGGGTGAGTTTTTGGCCAGCCAGGCCGTGATCAAGCCGCTGCTGCACCTGGGCCTGCCGGATATCTATGTCGAGCACGCCAAGCCTGCGCAGATGCTGGCTGAATGTGGGCTGGATGCGGCCGGCATCGAAGCTTCGGTGAAGGCCCGCATGGCCAGGCTCGGCCTGTAATCCCTGGGGCCGCCTTGCGGCCCATCGCGACACAAGGCCGCTCCTACACAGGACCGCGGAATCCTGTAGGAGCGGCCTTGTGTCGCGATCGAGGGCGTAGCCCTCGCAAACTGGTACTGCCCATGAAAACCTCAACCTTCGCCACCCTGCTCTGCCTGCCCCTGCCGCTTCTGGCCGCCGAACGCGACGACGCCCTGAAGCTCCCCGACGTGCTGATCAGCGCCAACCGCCAGGTCGAATCACGCACCGCCACCAGCGCCGCCAACACCGTTTTCACCCGCAACGACATCGACCGCCTGCAACCGACCAGCGTCACCGACCTGCTCGCCCGCGTGCCCGGCGTGCAAGTCGCGCCCACCGGTGGCCGCGGTAGCCTGCCGGGTATCTTCATCCGCGGCACCAAGGCCGCGCAGAGCCTGGTACTGGTCGACGGCGTGCGCATCGCCAACGCCACCTCGGGCGACAGCGGCCTGCAGTTTCTCGACGTCGACCAGATCGAGCGTGTCGAAGTGCTGCGCGGCTCACGCTCGGCGATCTACGGCAGCGATGCCATCGGCGGTGTCATTCAGATCTTCACCCGTCGCAGCAACGGCACGGGCCTTCAGCCGCGCCTGCGCATGGCGGCAGGCAGCAACCAGACCTGGCAACGCAGCCTGGGCCTGTCCGGAGGCGAGGGCGCGACCCGCTTCAACCTGGGCGCCAGCCTGGACGAAACAGCAGGCATCGACTCGACCGGCCCGTCCTTCGCCAGCGACGGCGATCATGATGCCAACCGCAACAAGTCGTTCAACCTGAGCCTGAGCCACACCTTTGGCGAACGTTTCGAAGCCGGCCTGAACCTGCTCGACAGCCGAGGGCGCAGCGAGTACGACAATCCGTTCGGTGGCTTCGACCCGGTCACCTTCGAAAGCTTCGGGCAAAAGCCCTACACCGACTTCAGCGTCAGCAGCCTGGGTACTTACTTCGATGCACAGCTCAATGACGTGTGGCATTCACGCCTGGAGCTGGGCCATAGCGAAAACCGCGACGACAAGCGCGACAAGCTCAGTGACGAACGCTCGGTGTTCAACACCTATCGCGACCAGGTCACTTGGCAGAACGACCTGGCCCTGAGCGAGCGGCAGAACCTGTTGATCGGCGGCGACTGGTACGAAGACCGCGTGCACGCCAGCACCGATTTCAGCGAAGACAGCCGCTGGAACCGCGCCGCTTTCATCCAGCATCGCTTGCGCGGCGAGCACGTCTCTACCGAACTGGGCGTGCGCCGCGACCAGAACCAGCAGTTTGGCGGCCAGACCACATGGAGCGGTAGCCTGACCGTGCCGCTGAATACGCACAACGATGTGCTGCTGTCCTACAGCGAAGGCTTTCGTGCGCCGACCTTCAACGACTTGTACTACCCGCAGTACAGCAACCCGCAGCTGGACCCGGAGCATTCCAGAAGTTACGAGCTGCAATGGCGCAGCCAGCTCAGCCGCGACAGCCGCCTGGAAACTTCGCTGTACCGTACTGACCTGCGCGATGCGATTATCTTTGGCCAGGACTCGATCCCGCGTAATGTGGCCTCGGCGCGTATCAACGGCGTGGAAATGGCACTGGAGCAACAGTGGGGCCAATGGCGCAGCCAGCTGGGCCTGGCGTTGATCGATCCGCGTGATCGTGACAGCGGCCACACCCTCGCCCGCCGCGCAAGGCGCACCTTGAGCCTGGACCTGGACCGTCAATTCGAGCGTTTTACGGTAGGAGGCAGCTGGCAGGCCGTCAGCGCCAGTTACGACGACGAGGCCAACCGCAACCGCCTCGGCGGCTATGGCTTGCTGGGCCTGCGCAGCAGTTGGGCAGCGACCGACGAGCTGAAGCTGGAACTAAAGCTGGATAACCTGCTGGACAAAGACTACAGCCGTGCGCTGTACAGCTACGATGGCGCCAGCTACGGCTACCGCGAAGAGGGCCGCACGGCCCTGTTCAGCGTCACCTGGACGCCGGCGCTTTAGATTCGAGCAGCGCACACAAGCGGGCGGTGGCTTCGATCATCTGCCCGCTGGGCCGCTCCAGGCCCTTGTCCGGCACCACCAGCAGACGATCACCGGCCACAGCGCCCAAATCTGGCCAGGCCTTCCAGCTTGCCAACTGCCCCTGGTCGCCAGCCAGAATCACCTGCGGATCGCGCATCAGCACTGATTCCACATTCACTTGCGGTGCCGGCTGGCTCAGGTCGGCAAAGATATTGCGCGCCCCACACACCGCCAAGGCATCACTCACCACCTGTCGTCCACCCAAGGTGTACAGCGGCCGGTCCCAGACCTGATAGAACACCCGTAGCGGCTGTTCACGCCGATAGTGCTGACGCAGTTGCCGCAACCGTTCACGCAGGCCTCCCACATACTGCCGCCCCTGCTCTGCCCGCCCTACACGCACGGCAATGGCCTCGATCTGTTCAAGCAGTTGCTCAAGGTCGTGGGGTTCTGCACTGTAGGTCGCGATACCCAGGCGCGTAAGCTGATCGCGCTGGGCCGGTGCCACGCTGCCGGGCCAGAGCAACAGCAGGTCAGGCCTGAGGCTGAGCAGGCGTTCCATGTCGAGTTGCCCCTGGCGCCCTACCGAAGGCAGGTTACGCAGCGCCGCTGGGCGCTCGCCGCCGTCGAGCACGCCCACCAGCAGGTCATCGGCCTGCAGCTCAAGCATGATTTCGCTCATTGAAGGCGCAAGGCTGACCACGCGCAGAGGCTCGCCAGCCTGGACGGTGCAGGCCAGCAGCGCCAGCAGGCAGAGCAGGCGGCGCATCACCCCAGCTGACGCGGGATGCGGTAGAGGTAAAGCACCACCACTGTGGATAACGCCAAGAGGATTTGCGGCACAGCTTCGAGCCCTACCAGCACCGACAGCGCGGCGACCCAGGCAGGGAAACAGGCGAACAGCATGGCCATGCGCCGCACCCGGGCCAACTCGATCCAGGCAGCCGGCTCTTCAGCCGTGCCAAGCAACTTGGAGGTGGCGATCAAAGCACGCTTGTAGGCGCCGAAACGCGGCAGGCTGAGGAACATGGTTGCCGCACCGGCGATGAACAGCGGCATCGCCAGCACCGGGATCAGCGCATCGCCACCGCCAAAGGCCCAGGCCATCACCGGCAGCGGTACCAGGCCAACCGCCAGGTATTGCCACCAGGCCAGCGCCAGGCGCCGCTTCACCTCGCTGCGGGTCACGCCTGGGGGACCTCACCCTGGTGTTCGTTACCCAGCATGTGGCCAAGCTTGTCGGCCTTGGTCGCCAGGTAGTAACGGTTGTGCGGGTTATGCCCGGTATGCAGCGGCACGCGCTCGGCAACCTTGATGTTCATGTCGGTCAGCGCCTTGACCTTGCGCGGGTTGTTGGTCATCAGGCGCAGCGATTTCACGCCCAGGTGCTCGAGCATCGGCAGGCAGATCGCGTAATCACGCTGGTCGGCAGCGAACCCCAGACGCTCGTTGGCCTCTACAGTGTCGGCACCACCATCCTGCAACTCATAGGCGCGGATCTTGTTCAGCAGGCCGATGCCACGGCCTTCCTGACGCAGGTAAAGCAGCACGCCGCGCCCTTCACGGGCAATGGCCTGCAGGGCGGCTTCCAGTTGCGAGCCGCAGTCGCAACGCTGGCTGAACAGGGCATCGCCAGTCAGGCACTCGGAGTGCAGGCGCCCCAACACCGGCTCACCGTCGGCGATGTCACCCAGGCTGAGCACCACGTGCTCACGGCCGGTGGCTTCGTCGAGGAAACCATGCATGGTGAAAGTCGCGAAGGGGGTCGGGAGTTTAGAGGCGGCAACAAAGACGACGGGCACGTTGTGCTCCTGGATAAGTAGGAAAATTCTCGTGAAGCGATTGTATCAGCAGGTCAGCGCCTGTGCGCTGGCTGAATACCGTGGGTTAAGATCGAAAAGTTCGATGTTCGGTTAGCCTGTGGCAGCCCATGGTGCTATTGAGGCTTGCTGTCGGCAGTAAAGGGATACGGCTGTTTCCAGTGCTGGAAGATAGGCTTCAACTCGCCGCTGCGTACCAGTTCAGCCATGCGTCTGTCGAACAGTTCACGCAGGGCCTTGCCGTGCTCGTTGCGGGCAAAGGCCAGGTACAACGGCAGTTCGGCGACATGGGTTCGACGAAACCGTTCTGGCTGAGAGGTTTGGCCAAGCACGTAGTCAACTTCGGTCAGCGCATCGATGTAGAAGTCCACGCGATCATGCTCAAGCATTGGCAGGATGCCTTCGCGGCGCTGGATCTCGCGCGACTCCGTTACGTTCGGCAGGTAGCTGCCGTAATCGTAGCCACGCACCCAGGCCAAGCGATACTGACCAACGGTCTCCAGGGTAGGCACCGGTTTGCTGGCAAGCCCCAGCGCATAGATGTGGTCCATGTCGAAGTGCCAACGCGGGTAGAGATTGTCGTCGTTCTCATCCTTGTAGGAACCGACCCAGGCATCGGCCTCGCCGCGTTTGACCAGCCCGACGGCACGGCTGTAAGGAGCACTCTTTGCCACCACCTTGACGCCGGCAGGCTCGAAGACCTTGCGCAAGACATCCCAGGCCACGCCGGTACCATCGGCATTGGTGTAGTCCAGCCACTCTTCACTGACCAGATGGACCTGTTTCGGTACGCCTTCGGCCGCCAGCGCCCCGTGGGCAAAGCTGAGCATCATTGCCAGCAGCACAGTCCGAATGGCCATCAAAGCGCTCCCTGTCTCAGCCTACCGCCCACACCAGAACCTGCATGCCCAGCCAGGCGAACACGCCGGCCAGGATATCGTCGAGCATGATGCCGACACCGCCGTGCACATGGCGATCGATCCAGCGAATCGGCCATGGCTTGAGGATGTCGAAGAAGCGGAACATCAGGAACCCCGCCAGAATCCACTGCCACCCTTGCGGCACAAGCCAAAGGGTGATCCACATGCCGACCATTTCATCCCAGACAATGCCTTCATGGTCGTGCACGCGCAAGTCATTGGCGACTTTACCGCACAGCCAGAAGCCGAACAGCATGGTGATGCCCAGCAGCAGCCAGTAACCCCAATCGGGCAGCATCTGCCACAGCGGGATGAACGGAATGGCCACCATCGAGCCCCAGGTGCCGGGTGCCTTGGGCAGCGTGCCCGAACCGAAGCCGAAAGCGATGAAGTGCCACGGGTTGCGCCAGACCGATGGCGGAACGAACTCCGCTGGCACCTGGTTGGGGTGGTCGGTCACGGTGTCTCCCTAAAGTGTTGATAGCCCCGCTGTACGGGGGTGATGTCCTGGCCTTGGGGGTCACGCAGGGTCACGCCCTGCCCTTGGAGCACTCGGCCGACGACATGTACGCCGGCGTCCGCCAGGGATGAAAGCGCCTCAGGCGGCAGGGTGAACGCCAATACGTAATCGTCGCCACCGGTGAGCGCCGCTTGCACCGCCGCGTCGCGGCCGAGAAAGGCCTCTAGTGCAGGAGACACTGGCACCTGCGCCAGGTTCACCTCAAGGGCGACCCCGGAGGCCTTGGCGATGTGCCCACAATCGGCAAGCAGGCCATCGGAAATGTCCAGCGCCGCCGTCGCCCGCCCGCGCAAGCGCCGGCCCAGGCCGAGTTGAGGCAGCGGCGACCAGTAGTGGGCCAGCAGGGGCTCGGCCTGCTCGGCAGGCGCTTCCCGCTCGCCCAGCACCAACGGTAACGCACCGGCTGCCTTGCCCAGCACGCCCCCCACACACAGCAGGTCACCCGGCCGGGCACCGCTGCGGCGCAGGGCCTGGCCAGCCGGGACGCTGCCCAAAACAGTGACGGTGATGCTCAAGGGGCCGCGAGTGGTGTCGCCACCAATCAGGCTCATGCGGCAACGCTGGGCCATGCGGCTGAGGCCGTCGGCGAAGGCGGCGAGCCAGTCGGGACCGACATCGGGCAGGGTGAGGGCAAGGGTGAAGCCGATGGCATTGGCGCCCATGGCTGCAAGGTCGCTGGCCGCCACGGCCAGTGAGCGCTGCCCCAGCAAGCGCGGGTCACAGACCGTCGGGAAGTGCACCCCGGCAACCAGGGTGTCGGTAGACACCGCCAACTGCTCGCCCGGGGCAAGCTCGAGCAAGGCGCAGTCGTCGCCAATGCCCAGCGCCACGCCCTCACCGCCCTGCGCACAGGGCGCGGCGGCGAAGTAATGGTTGATCAGCTCGAACTCACCCATGGCTCGACAGCGCCAGGATCAGCGCTTGTTCGCCTTGACTTCTGCTTCGCGCAGCGAAGGTGCCAGCTTGTCCAGCACGCCGTTGACGAACTTGTGGCCGTCAGTGGCGCCGAAGACCTTGGCCAGCTCTACGCCTTCGTTGATCACAACGCGATACGGTACATCGACACGCTTGATGAACTCCCAGGTGGACAGGCGCAATACGGCCAGTTCGACCGGGTCGAGCTCTTCCAGGGCGATGTCCATGCACGGTTTCAGCGCGCTGTCGATTTCGCTCTTGATGGCCGGAACCCCATGCAGGATTTCGCGGAAATAGGCGCCATCTACATCGGTAAAATCGTTATCGACCCGGAACTGCGCTTCGATCTCGTTCAGCGAATGCTGAGCCATGTGCCATTGGTACAGGGCCTGGGTCGCGAGCTTGCGGGCTTCGCGGCGCTTGGCGCTCTTCGATGGCTTGCCGGCATCCGCAGGTTTTGGATCGCGCGGGTTGAAACGATCGCTTTCGTCGCTAATCACTTGGCCTCCAACTGCGCCAGCAGGCTGACCATTTCCAGAGCGGACAGGGCAGCTTCAGCACCTTTGTTACCGGCCTTGGTGCCGGAACGCTCGATGGCTTGCTCGATGGAGTCGACGGTCAGGACACCGAAGGCCACCGGCACACCGAACTCCATGGACACCTGGGCCAGGCCCTTGGTGCATTCGCCCGCCACGTATTCGAAGTGCGGGGTACCGCCACGGATCACTGCGCCCAGGGCGACGATCGCGTCGTATTCACCTTGCTGGGCGACTTTCTGAGCCACCAGCGGGATTTCGAACGCGCCCGGGGCACGGATGATGGTGATGTCGCTTTCGCTGACACCGTGGCGTACCAGGGCATCAACGGCACCGCTCACCAGGCTTTCTACGACGAAGCTGTTGAAGCGGCCAACCACCAAAGCATAGCGACCTTTGGGGGCAATGAAGGTACCTTCGATGGTCTTCAGGGTCATTCCGATGTTCTCATCTTCAAGAGCGAGGCCGCGCTCTGGCGGCCTCGGGAGGGTTTGGACTCGAGCGTGAGGGCGCAAGCGCCGCCTCAAGTCACTCGGAGGGCACGTATTCTACAACTTCCAGATCGAATCCGGATATCGCATTGAATTTCATCGGCGAACTCATCAGGCGCATCTTGCGCACGCCAAGGTCACGCAGGATCTGCGAACCGGCACCCACAGTGCTGTAGGTGGTCGGTGCCTTGGTCGGTGCATCGCCTGCGCTTTCGCGGATATGTGCCAGCAGCACATCGCCATCCAGTGGGTGGCCCAGCAACAGCACCACGCCGCTGCCGGCCTCGGCAACCGCGGCCATGGCGGCGCGAAGGCTCCAGCGGCCAGGCTGCTTGACCAGCAGCAGGTCGCGCAGCGGGTCCATGTTGTGCACACGCACCAGGGTCGGTTCTTCGGCGCAGACCTTGCCCAAGGTCAGGGCCATGTGCACATCGCCTTCCACGGCGTCGCGGTAGGTGACCAGGTTGAACTCACCCAGCTCACTCTCGATCGGCTGCTCGGAAACGCGCTGCACGGTGCGTTCGTGGATCATGCGGTAGTGGATCAGGTCAGCGATGGTGCCGATTTTCAGGCCATGCTCGGCGGCGAACACTTCGAGCTCGGCGCGACGCGACATGGTGCCGTCATCGTTCATCACTTCACAGATCACGCCGCTCGGCTCGAAACCGGCCATGCGCGCCAGGTCGCAGGCGGCCTCAGTGTGGCCGGCGCGTGCCAGGGTACCGCCGGGCTGGGCCATCAGCGGGAAGATGTGGCCCGGGCTTACGATGTCTTCGGCCTTGGCATCCTTGGCGGCTGCGGCCTGCACGGTACGTGCGCGGTCGGCCGCCGAGATGCCGGTGGTAACACCTTCGGCCGCTTCGATCGACACGGTGAACTTGGTACCGAAGCCCGAACCGTTGCGCGGCGCCATCAGCGGCAGCTTGAGCGTTTCGCAACGTTCGCGGGTCATCGGCATGCAGATCAACCCACGGGCGTGCTTGGCCATGAAGTTGATGTGCTCAGGCAGGCAGCACTCGGCCGCCATGATGATGTCGCCTTCGTTTTCACGGTCTTCGTCATCCATCAGGATGACCATTTTGCCCTGGCGGATGTCTTCGACCAGTTCTTCGATGCTGTTGAGCGCCACGCGGCACCCCCTTCTCAATCAGGATTTCAAGAAGCCGTTGGCGGCCAGGAAGCTTTCGGTAATGCCACTGCCCTTGCTCGGTTCGCCAGCCTTGTCGCCCAGCAGCAGGCGCTCCAGGTAACGGGCCAGCAAATCGACCTCAAGGTTGACCCGACGCCCTGCGCGGTAGTCGGCCATGATGGTTTCGGACAGGGTGTGCGGGACAATGGTCAGCTCGAACTCGGCGCCATTGACCTCATTGACCGTCAGGCTGGTGCCGTCGACGGTGATCGAACCCTTGTGGGCAATGTACTTGGCCAGCTCCTTGGGTGCACGCACGCGGAACTGGATGGCGCGAGCGCTATCGCTGCGCGAGATGATTTCGCCGACACCGTCGACGTGGCCGCTGACCAGGTGGCCGCCCAAGCGGGTGGTCGGGGTCAGGGCCTTTTCCAGGTTGACCTTGCTGCCGCTCTTGAGGTCGATGAAAGCGGTGCGCTTGAGGGTCTCGACGCTGACGTCGGCCCAGAAGCCATCGCCCGGCAGTTCGACGGCGGTCAGGCACACGCCGTTGACGGCGATGCTGTCGCCGAGCTTGACGTCACCCAGGTCGAGCTTGCCGGTCTCGACGTAGACGCGCACGTCACCGCCCTTGGGGGTCAGGCTGCGGATGGTGCCGATGGATTCGATGATGCCGGTGAACATGGGGACTTCCTCAAAAACGGGTTGCGCAGGGCAAGCCCGGCATTATACGCCGGGCGCCGGCAGAGGGATGGCCGTGACCCGCCAGTCATCGCCCACTGCACGCATTTCGGTAATTTTCAGCCGTGGCGCTTCGCTCATCTTCGACAGCGGCCAGTCCAGCAACGGACGGGCCTGGGAGCCAAGGAAGGTGCCGGCGACAAACAGCTGGTACTCGTCGATCAGGCCCAATTGTGCAAAAGCGCCGACCAGGCCTGCGCCGGCTTCCAGCAGGATGTCGTTGACGCCACGCGCTGCAAGTGCCTGCATCAAGGCGAGCAGATCGACCTGGCCATTGCTGCCCGGCAGGCTGAGCAGCTCGTGGCCAGCCTGGGCGTACCGCGGGTCGCTCCCCATGGCGGTTACCACCAGGGCCGGGCCAGCCTGGAAGAACGGCGCGTCCAGTGGCAGGCGCAGGCGGCCATCGATCAGCACGCGCAGGGGGGTGCGGCTCAGCGCCAGCGCGGTGGTGTCGGGGTCCAGGCCCAGCTCGGCACCGCGCACGGTCATCCGTGCGTTGTCGGCCAATACGCTGGCGGCGCTGGTCAGTACCACGCTGGCACGGGCACGCAGGCGCTGCACCGCAGAGCGGGCGGCAGGGCCGGTGATCCATTGGCTTTCGCCGCTGGCCATGGCGGTGCGGCCATCCAGGCTCATGGCCAGCTTGGCCCGCACGAACGGCAAGCCATGCTCCATGCGCTTCAGGAAACCGGGGTTCAGGGCGCGGGCCTGGGCTTGGAGCACACCACTGGCGACTTCGATGCCTGCTTCGGCCAGGCGGCGCAGGCCCTGCCCGGCGACCTGCGGGTTGGGGTCCTGCATGGCTGCCACCACCCGCGCCACACCAGCCTGTACCAGCGCTTCGGCGCACGGTGGGGTGCGGCCTTGGTGGCTGCAAGGCTCGAGCGTCACGTAGGCACAGGCGCCGCGGGCACGCTCACCGGCCTGGCGCAGGGCATGCACTTCGGCATGTGGTTCACCGGCGCGCACATGCCAGCCCTCACCCACCACTTCGCCGTCACGGACGATCACACAACCCACGCGCGGGTTGGGGTGAGTGGTGTAGATACCCTTGCGGGCAAGCTCCAGGGCACGGGCCATGTAATGGGCGTCGAGGATCGCGGTCTGGCTCGGCATGCTCACTCTTTAGCCGGCTCGCGGGCCAGGCGGTCGATTTCTTCGCGGAATTCATCGAGGTCCTGGAAGCGGCGGTACACCGAAGCGAAACGGATGTAGGCCACTTCATCGAGCTTGCGCAGCTCGGCCATCACCAGCTCACCCACCACCAGCGACTTGACCTCGCGCTCACCCGTAGCGCGCAGCCGGCTCTTGATATGTGCCAGGGCCGCCTCGAGGCGTTCGACGCTGACCGGGCGCTTCTCCAGCGCCCGCTGCATGCCGGCACGCAGCTTTTCTTCGTCGAAAGGCTGGCGCGTGCCGTCCTGCTTGATCAGCCGGGGCAATACCAGCTCGGCGGTTTCGAAGGTGGTGAAACGCTCGCCGCAGGCTACGCATTCGCGACGGCGGCGCACTTGTTCGCCCTCGGCGACCAGGCGCGAGTCGATGACCTTGGTGTCGTTGGCACCGCAAAAGGGACAGTGCATGGTGGCAGGCAACAAAAAAAGGGAGGGCCATGGTAGCGCATCCCACTGGCAAGACAAGCCAAAGGGGTTAACATCCAGGGTAAATCTGCCCCTGAAGGACTACCCCATGCATTATCGAGCGCTCGTCGTGCTGGGCTGCGCCGCCCTGCTCGCCGCCTGTGGCAGCGATCGGCCGAAGAACGAGCCAGCCCCGGCACCTGCGCCCGCCAAGGTGGCGAAAAAGGCCGAACCGCTGGGCCCGCCGCCCGCCTATCAACGCGAACTGAGCGGTACCTTGCTGGAAATCCCCCGCGGTGCCGACGTGGAGCTGGCCTTGCTGGTCATCGACGAGCGCGACCGGCCGCAACAGCTTCTGGCCAGCAGCACCCTGACCGGGACCGGCCAGGCGCTGCCCTACCGCCTGCGCTTCAACCCGGAGGTCTTCCCGGCCGGGGCTCGGGTCGAACTGCGTGGCCGCGCCAGCCAGTCGGGCCAACTGATCATGCACCTGCCGCCCGTGCGCATCACCCAGGCCCAGACTCAAGCCACAGGCCCGCTGCGTTTCAAGAAGGCGCCTTAGGTGGCGCCGCTTGCCTTGCAACAGGCCCTCAGCGGCCTGATCGGCGAAGCGCGGCTGGTCGTCAGCGAACTGCCGGGGTGCGCGCTCAAACTCTGGTTGATCGACGATCAGAACATGGACCGCGCCTTCAGCAGCGAAGAAACCCGGCGCATTCTCGACGACCCACCGTACTGGAGCTTTTGCTGGGCCAGCGGCCTGGCCATGGCCCGCTACCTGGCCGAGCACCCTGAATGGGTGGCCGGCAAGCGCGTGCTGGACTTTGGCGCCGGCTCCGGTATCGCCGGCATTGCTGCAGCGCGCGCCGGGGCATTGGAAGTGGTGGCCTGCGATCTCGACCCGCTGGCACTCGATGCCAGCCGCGCCAATGCCGAGCTGAACGGGGTCGAGCTCAGTTACAGCAATGACTTCTTCGCCGAAGAAGACCGTTTCGACCTGATTCTGGTTGCCGATGTGCTGTACGACCGCGCCAATCTGCCGCTGCTCGATGCCTTCCTCGGCCGCGGTCGCCAGGCGCTGGTGGCAGACTCCCGAGTACGCGATTTCAGCCACCCGCTTTACCAGCAGTTGGGCGTGCTTGAAGCACTGACCCTGCCGGACCTGGCCGAGCCGCACGAATTCCGCCGGGTCAGCCTGTACCACGCCAGCCGCGAGCCTTTATAGTGGTGCCATTCACGGATTTGCGAGAGTCACGATGAGCCAGGAAACACCGTTTATCTTCGATGCCACCGATGCCAACTTCCAGCAACTGGTGATCGAAAACTCCTTCCACAAGCCGGTCCTCGTGGACTTCTGGGCAGAGTGGTGCGCGCCCTGCAAGGCGCTGATGCCACTGCTGGCGAAAATCACCGAGGGTTATCAGGGCGAGCTGCTGCTGGCCAAGATCAACTGCGACGTTGAGCAGCAAGTCGTTGCCCAGTTCGGCATTCGTAGCCTGCCCACGGTTGTGCTGTTCAAGGATGGCCAGCCGGTCGACGGCTTTGCCGGCGCGCAGCCGGAGTCGGCGATCCGCGCCATGCTCGAGCCTCATGTGCAGATGCCTGCCGCACCGGCCGCCTCGCCCCTGGAGCAAGCCAAAGGTTTGTTCGCCGAGAGCCGTTTCGCCGAGGCCGAGGCATTGCTGCAGGCCCTGCTGGGTGAAGACAACAGCAATGCCGAGGCGCTGATCCTGTATGCCCGCTGCCTGGCTGAGCGCGGCGAGCTGGGCGAAGCGCAGGTTGTGCTGGACGCGGTCAAGACCGATGAGCACAAGGCCGCCCTGGCCGGTGCCAAAGCGCAGCTGACCTTCCTGCGCCAGGCTGCCAGCCTGCCGGAAGTCGCCGACCTGAAAAGCCGCCTGGCGCAGAACCCGCAGGATGATGAAGCGGCTTACCAGCTGTGCATCCAGCAACTGGCGCGCCAGCAGTATGAAGCGGCGCTGGATGGGCTGCTTAAACTGTTCCAGCGTAACCGCGCCTATGAAAACGGCTTGCCGCAGAAGGCGATGCTGCAAGTGTTCGACCTGCTCGGTGGCGACCATCCGCTGGTGGCTGTCTACCGCCGCAGGCTGTCTTCGGCCATGTTCTGATTCGCCCAACATGCGAGGGCCATGCCCTCGCTCGTGGGGCAACACAGGCCTACAGCTTTACCCGATCCAGTGATACACCGGCGCATCCGCGCCACTTTCCACCTTCACCTCACTGCTGTGTCGCAACCGCACCAGCAGCCGCTTGCCCGCCGCCGTACTACCCGCCAGCCCTTCCAACCGGTCCAGCAATTCTGGCCCGTTCATCTGCCCCGCCTGACGCAGCACCTCCCGCGCAGCCGTCCACTGCCCGTCATCCTGGCGCGGCGCTGCCGCTATAGCCTGCGATACCGTTTCGGCCGCCACAGGCATTTCAAGCTGCCGCCCCAACTGCGCCCACTCTTCGGGCTCCAGCTCAATGCTCAGGTCCACCGGCCAGTCACCAATCTGTCCACGAATTCTCACGATGCATTCCTTCAGGCGCGTTCAATACCCTCATGCTACAACAACATGAAACCTTCACCACGCAGGCTGGCGGCACAGAGAAAAGTTGTTATAACATTACTAAATCTTTCCCGGTCCGCTTCTGGAGTCACCCATGCGTCGCCTGCTGCTCGCCCTGCCCTTCGCCCTGCTGCCCCTGGCCGTGGCTCATGCCCACGAAGACCATGATCACGCCCACGGCACGCTCGGGGCGCATGAGCACGGTGTGGCCAAGCTCAATGTGGTGCTCGACGGCAACACCCTTGAGCTGGAGCTGGACAGCCCGGCAATGAACCTGGTCGGCTTTGAACACAGCGCCAGCAGTGATGCCGACAAAGCCAAGGTCGCCGCCGTGCGCCAGCAGCTCGAGCAACCTCTGAAGCTGTTTGGCCTGGCAGCGGCTGCTGGCTGCCAGGAAGATGCTCAGGAGCTGGAGAGCCCACTGTTCGGTGATGCGGCAAAAGATGACGACGGTGATGAACATGAGCATGGCCACCAGCACAGCGACATCAGTGCGCACTATCAGCTCAAATGCTCCGCCCCGGAAAAACTCTCTCAGCTCGACCTCGCACCGCTGTTCAAGACCTTCCCCGCCACGCAGAAAATCAATGTGCAGTTGATCGGCCCGAACGGCCAGAAAGGCCTGGAAACCTCGCCTGCCAAGGCCGTGGTCGCGTTCTGAATGAGCCTGCCGTTGATCGCGCTGCAAGACCTAGTGTTCGCCTGGCCAGGGCAGCCGCCATTGCTGGATATCCCCGCGTTTCGCCTGGAAGCAGGCGAGGCCCTGTTCCTCAAGGGCCCCAGCGGCAGTGGCAAGACCACCTTGCTGGGCCTGCTGGGCGGGGTGAACGTGCCAGCCCAGGGCCGTATCCAGTTGCTCGGCCAGGATCTCGGCAGCCTTGGCCAGGGCGCCCGCGACCGCTTTCGGGTCGATCACACCGGTTATATCTTCCAGCAGTTCAACCTGCTGCCGTTCCTCTCGGTACGGGAAAACGTCGAACTGCCCTGCCGCTTTTCGCACAGCCGGGCCGACCGCGCCCGCCAACGCCACGGCAGTGTCGACCAAGCTGCCCGCGAGCTGCTTGCCCATCTGGGCCTGAACGACCCGGCACTGCTTGCCCGCCGCGCCGACAGCCTGTCGATCGGCCAGCAACAAAGGGTGGCCGCTGCCCGAGCATTGATCGGCCAACCCGAGCTGGTCATTGCCGACGAACCGACCTCGGCACTGGATGCCGACACCCGCGAGGCGTTCATCCGCCTGCTGTTCGATGAATGTCGCGCCGCCGGCTCCAGCCTGTTGTTCGTCAGCCATGACCAGAGCCTGGCACCGCTGTTCGACCGTCATCTGTCACTGGCCGAACTCAACCGCGCAGCCACGCCCCGGGAGGCCTGATGTACCTGCTTCGCCTTGCCCTGGCCAGCCTGGCCAATCGCCGTTTCACGGCGTTTCTCACCGCCTTCGCCATCGCCCTGTCGGTGTGCCTGCTGCTGGCCGTGGAACGTGTGCGCACCGAAGCACGCGCCAGTTTCGCCAGCACCATCAGCGGCACCGACCTGATCGTCGGCGCCCGCTCGGGTTCGGTAAACCTGCTGCTGTATTCGGTATTCCGTATCGGCAACGCCACCAACAATATCCGTTGGGACAGTTACCAGCATTACGCCCAGGACCCACGGGTGAAGTGGGCGATTCCCATCTCGCTCGGCGACTCGCACCGCGGCTACCGGGTGATGGGCACCACCGGTGAATACTTCAGCCATTACCAGTACGGTCGCCGGCAGCACCTGGAGCTGAGCCAAGGCCGTGAGTTCGCCAGCGACCCGTTCGAGGTGGTGCTGGGGGCCGAGGTGGCCGAGGCGCTGCACTACAAGCTTGGCGACAAGCTGGTGCTTGCCCATGGCGTGGCGGCAATCAGCCTGGTCAAACACGACGACAAGCCGTTCACCGTGGTCGGCGTGCTCAAACGCACCGGCACACCTGTCGACCGCACGCTGCACATCAGCCTGGCGGGCATGGAGGCGATCCATATCGACTGGCATAACGGCGTGCCTGCCCGTGGTGCCGGGCGCATCAGCGCCGAACAGGCTCGCAGCATGGACCTGCAGCCCGCCGCGATCACCGCGTTCATGCTGGGCCTGAACAGCAAGATCGCCACCTTCAGCCTGCAGCGCGAGATCAATGAATACCGCAGCGAGCCGCTGCTGGCGATCTTGCCCGGGGTAGCGCTGCAGGAGTTGTGGAGCCTGATGGGTACGGCCGAACAGGCGTTGTTCGTGGTCTCGCTGTTCGTCGTGTTGACCGGTTTGATCGGCATGCTCACGGCCATTCTCACCAGCCTCAACGAACGTCGCCGGGAAATGGCAATTCTGCGCTCGGTGGGGGCCCGGCCTTGGCACATTGCCGGGTTGCTGGTGCTTGAAGCACTGGCACTGGCAAGTGCCGGTATCGTTGCCGGGCTTGGCCTGCTGTATGCCGGCATCGCCCTCGCCCAAGGCTACGTTCAGGCCAACTACGGCCTGTACCTGCCGCTGGCCTGGCCCAGCACGCACGAGTGGACGCTGCTTGCTATCATCCTCGGCGCAGCGCTGCTGATGGGCAGCGTGCCGGCCTGGCGCGCTTACCGGCAGTCGCTGGCCGATGGGTTGTCGATTCACCTCTGAGAAAACGCCATGTTCCGCGCGCTGTTTTTATCCCTGCTGATGCTCGCCGCCCCCACCTGGGCGGCCGAACCCCGCGAACTCGACTGGCCTGCACTGATCCCGGAAGGCGCGCCGATCATCCCGCCGCAACTCGCCCCGCTACACGACATGTCGCAACTGAGCAGCGCCCTGTCCGCTGAGTCGGCCCCAGCGGCGCGCCAGCAAGCGCCCGATGCGCCGGTGGTCAAGGACCTGGACGGCCAGCAAATCAAACTTCCCGGCTATATCGTGCCACTGGAAGTCAGCGAAGAAGGTCGCACTACCGAGTTCCTGTTAGTGCCCTACTACGGCGCCTGTATCCATGTACCGCCACCGCCCTCCAACCAGATCGTGCATATCTTCAGCGAAATGGGCGTACGCGTCGAAGACCTGTACCAGCCCTACTGGATTGAAGGAAAGCTGCACGTCAGAGCCTCCAGCAGCGAACTGGCCGACGCCGGCTACCAGATGGAAGCCGAGAAAATATACGTTTATGAGCTGAAGTGAGAACTGTTTCTAATTCGTGAACGCAGTTCTTTGAGCTGGGTCAAACATTCGGTTTAGACGGCTCCGTACCATTGGACAACTTGATTACTCACGTCCTTTCGGAGCTTCCATGAACAAGTCCTTGCTCGGCGCCTCACTTGTGGCCCTTGCGCTCGCCGCCCCTGCCGCCCACGCCTACCAGGCGGGAGACATGATCCTGCGCGCAGGCGCGATCACCACCGCCCCGAACGAAAGCAGCGGCGACCTGAAGTTCGACGGCAACAAGGTGTCGGGCACCAAGGCGACCCTGGACAGCGACACCCAACTGGGCCTGACTTTCGCCTACATGCTCACCGACCACGTCGGCCTTGAACTGCTGGCGGCCACGCCGTTCCAGCACACCGTGGGCGTGAAGGGCCTGGGTGGCGGCCTGGACGGCAAGCTGGCCGACATCAAGCAACTGCCACCGACCCTGTCGCTGCAGTACTACCCGATGGCACCGAACTCGCGCTTCCAGCCGTACGCTGGCATCGGCATCAACTACACCCTGTTCTTCGACGAAGACCTGAGCAGCGCGCGCAAGCAACAGGGCTTCAGCAACCTCAAGCTGCAGGACTCGGTCGGTATCGCCGGGCAGTTGGGGATGGACTACATGCTCACCGACAACCTGTTGGTCAACGCTTCGGTCTGGTACGTCGATATCGACACCAAGGCCACCGTCGACGGCCCGAGCGCGCTGGGTTACAGCAAGACCAAGGTCAACGTGGAAGTCGACCCGTGGGTCTACATGGTCGGCCTTGGCTACAAGTTCTGACCACTGCGATGCAGGGCGGCCAAGGCCTGATGCCAGTCAGTTAGTCTCATTAGGGCTGCTACGCAGCCCATCGCCGGCAAGCCAGCTCCCACAAGGTGCGGAGTACATCAATCAGCGTGGCCGGCTTGCCGGCGATGGGCCGCAAAGCGGCCTAAGTCAGGCCTTGCCGAGCAAGCGCGCCAGCCCTTCGACCATCGAAGTCGGCTGCGGAAAATCGAATCGTGCCAGCAAACGCTGGTTATCCGCCCGCGAGTGGCGAATGTCACCCGAACGAGCCTCGCCATAACTGACAGGCGGCAAGCTGCCGACCACGGTTTCCAGCGCC
Organism: Pseudomonas sp. p106; assembly: GCF_003936645.1. Lineage (NCBI taxonomy): Bacteria > Pseudomonadati > Pseudomonadota > Gammaproteobacteria > Pseudomonadales > Pseudomonadaceae > Pseudomonas > Pseudomonas sp. p106. The sequence continues at coordinate 106,440 of NZ_RHQR01000004.1, read as the reverse complement.
TTGAGCAACTGGTTCAGCGAAGTCGCCTGGTTCAGGCCGATATTCACCGCGCCCTCTTCCACCTGCGGCTGCTCGAGCGCCTGCACCATCACCTGCACCAGGTCGCCCACATACAGGAAATCCCGAGTTTGCTCGCCGTCGCCGAACACCGTGATCGGCAACCCTTGGGTGGCCCGCTCACTGAAAATGCTGATCACCCCGGAATACGGGGACGAAGGGTCCTGGCGCGGCCCGAAGATGTTGAAGAAGCGAAACACCACCGGCTCCAGCCCATGCTGGCGGCGGTAGAAGTCCAGGTACTGCTCGCTGGCCAGCTTGTCCACCGCATAGGGGGTCAGCGGCGCCTTGGGCGTATCCTCGGCAATCGACTGGCCTTCGCCGTTATTCCCGTACACCGCCGCGCTGGAGGCGAACAATACCCGGCGCACACCCTGCAGGCGCATGGCCTCACAGACATTGAGGGTGCCGATGAAATTGCTCTGGTGGGTCTTTACCGGGTCTTCGACAGAAGCCTGCACCGAAGCCACCGCGGCCAAATGAACCACAGCGCTGCAACCTGCCGCGGCGCGCTGAACCAGTGCGGCATCGGCAACATCACCCTCCACCAGCTCAAGGCGCGGGTTGCCCAGTTGCAGGTTGTCGCGCTTGCCAGTGGAAAGGTCGTCCAGCACACGCACCGCGTAGCCTTTAGCCAGCAACGCATCGCACAGGTGGGAGCCAATGAAGCCGGCGCCGCCGGTGATCAGGATGGGGGCGTCAGCCATGGCGGTAGAAACGGTCCAGTAGAGGCGGCAGGCCGGCGCGCCAGGCACGCGGCTTGATGCCGAAGGTATGAAGGATTTTCTTGCAGGCCAGCACCGCGTTCTGCGGCTCTTCACTGGCATCCGGGCGGGCGGCATGCGCCTGCGCGGTCGGTGCCTGCACGGCCAGCTGGCGATGCTGCCCGGCCTCGGTGAGGATCGCCTGGCCCAGCGCCAGCGGCGTGGTCGCCTCGTTACCGGCGTAGTGGTAAGTGCCCCACAGCGGCGCGGTGCAATCGAGCTGCTTGAGCACCGACAGGATCACCCGCGCGGCATCGTCGACCGGCGTCGGGTTGCCGCGGCGGTCATCGGCCAGCAACAGCTCCTGCGGTTGCTCGGCGCGGGTCAGGAAGCGGCCCAGGGCACCGTCGATGCTCTCGTCCAGCAACCAGCCGAAGCGCAGCAGCACATGCTGCGGGCAGGCCGCACGCACGCTCTGTTCGATGCGCCACAAGGCCTGGCCACGCAGGCCCAACGGCACCGGCTCATCTTTTTCGCTATAGGCCGTGGCACGCGAACCATCGAACACCCGGTAGCTGGAAGGCTGCACCAAGGTGATCTGGTGATGCTGGCACAGCTCCGCCAAGCGCTCCACCGCCCGCTCCTGCTGAGCCAGGCGCGGCTCGCTGACCGACTCGGCCTGGAACCAGTCGAAGTAGTAAGCCAGGTTGACCAGCGCATCGGGGCGATGATCGTCAAGCAGCTGGGTCAGGCTTGCTGGCGTCCAGCCGTCTTCCGGCGGGCGCGGCGCCAGAAATGCGATGTCCTCCTCGGCCCCGAGACGAATCAGCGCTTGCCCGAGGGCATTGCCACCACCCAACAGCATCAGGCGCATACGCATAGAGTCAGCAGATCCGAACAGGTTGATGAGGGAAAGGGTTCATTTTGCGGTTTCCAGACGGGGAAGTCCAACCCTGAGGCTGACAGCACTACCGGGGTAAACGCTAAGGCCGGACCCGAGATCCGCCATCTCGCATTCAATAAACTGCAAGCCAGCTGGGCCTGTCCCGTGACATCGGACGCCAAGAGGCGATACCCATACAGACGCTCAATCTATTCGATTTCGAACAAGCCGTTACTGAGTGGCCCCACACTCAGCCGCTCACGCACGTCGTCATCGATTCGCGGATCGTCCGGCTGATACAGCTTCACCTGCCGGTAGGCGTTGATGCGGTTGATCTCCTCACCCAGGTACTCCCACACCACCCGGGTGCAGGCCGGGTTGCGCCGGTCGCCGCTGGAAACACCGGTCTTCAGGCCATTCAAGCGGGTGATGCGGCTCTTGAAGCTGGGGATGAGGATGGTCTGGCTCATCTCGTTCAGGGTCAGCGACTCGTAGTCGATGAGAAACATCCGGTCCTGCAGCTGGAACGCCGCGCCCAGGTAGCGGCAACGCACCTCGGCATGCAGGTCGGTGGCGCTAGAGCGCTCCTGACGCTCCTGGCGCTCGAACAGGAAGCGGCCGCGCTCCTCGCGCAGGTGCACCAGTGACACCAGGATCGTGCCGGGTACCGACATGCAGTTGGAGTACTCGAAGTAATAGCCGCAGTAGCGCGACAGGTTGCCGGCGTGCTCGTGCAGCGGGCGGAACAGCTCGCTGATCGGGTCGCTGGGCTGATCGGCCACGGCCGATACCCGGGCGCCGATCAGGCGGGCGAACTGCTCGGGAGGCAAATTCAGTTCGTAATCCTCGACACCGAAGAAATCACCGATGCGCTTGAGGTTGAACGCCGTCGGGCGGCTCTGCCCGCTCAGGTATTTGTTGAACTGCGCACGGTTGATCGACAGCTGGCGGCAAACTTCGGAGATAGAGCGGTAGTGGCTGCAGGCCAATTTGAGGTTGGTAGCGAAATGATCGCTCATGTTCTGAATCCAGGGTGACGCGAATGGCGCAAGTGTAGCATCAAGTCGCATCAATTCAGAGCAACCCGCGAAATTGTAACCACTCTTGTCATGGCCAACCATGCGCCCCAACGATAGCGGTGCGCCTGCCGTCCGCTGGTCTTTTCACGCGAAGAATAAGAATCGAGGTCATTTTCCAATGCTCGAAGCACTCAACGATTTCCTTTCGGGGAAGCTTCTCATCGTGCTGATCGTCGGTCTCGGCGGTTACTTCACCATCCGCTCGCGGTTCGTACAGTTCCGCCATTTCGCCCACATGTTCAGTGTGTTCAAGGAATCGCTGCGTGGCCAGGCAGGCCAGCTGAGCTCCTTCCAGGCCCTGATGCTGAGCCTGGCCGGCCGCGTTGGCGCCGGTAACATCGCCGGTGTCGGCATCGCCGTGACCCTGGGTGGCCCGGGGGCCGTGTTCTGGATGTGGGTCACCGCACTGGTGGGCATGGCCAGCAGCTTCTTCGAATGTACCTTGGCCCAGGTGTACAAGCGCGCCGATGGCGATGGCCTGTACCGTGGTGGCCCGGCCTACTACATCCTGCACGGCCTGAAGCTCAGGAGCATGGCCATCGTGTTCTCGATCCTGCTGCTGGTCACCTACGGCTTCGCCTTCATGGGCCTGCAGTCGTACACCGTGACACATTCGCTGCAGAACGCCTTCGGCTTCGACCCAAGCCACACCGGTATCGCCCTGGCGGTACTGCTGGCTATCGTGTTCCTGGGTGGCATCAAGCGTATCGCCGCAGTCTCCGACCTGCTGGTACCGGTCAAGACCCTGGCCTACATCGGCGTGACCCTGTACGTGATCGGCACCCAGATCGAACACGTACCGGCAATGCTGGAAACCATCTTCAAAAGCGCCTTCGGCCTGGACCCTGCATTCGCCGGCCTGCTCGGCAGCGCCATCGTCATGGGCGTGAAACGCGGCGTGTTCGCCAACGAAGCAGGCTTGGGCAGTGCGCCCAACGTCGCTGCCGTGGCTGCCGTGAAGCACCCGGGCGCGCAAGGCGTGGTCCAGGCTTTCAGCGTGTTCCTCGACACCTTCCTGATCTGCACCTGCACCGCACTGCTGATCCTGCTGTCTGGCTTCTATACCCCGGGCTTCGAAGGTGACGGTATCGTCCTGACCCAGAACTCGCTGGCTGCTGTGGTCGGTGACTGGGGCCGCCTGTTCGTCAGCGTCGCGCTGTCGCTGTTCGTCTTCACCTGCATCCTCTACAACTACTACCTGGGCGAGAACAGCCTGCAGTTCCTCAGCCGCAACCGCCTGGTACTGCTGGTGTTCCGTGGCCTGGTACTGGCGCTGGTGGTCTGGGGTTCGGTACAGGACCTGACCACCGTGTTCGCCTTCGCCGACATCACCATGACCTGCCTGGCCTTCGTCAACCTGGTCGCCTTGGCCTTGCTGTTCAAGGTCGGCCTGCGTGTGATGCGCGATTACGATGACCAGCGCAAAGCCGGCATCAAGCAGCCCGTGTTCGACTCGAGCAAGTTCGCCGACCTGGACCTGGACCGCAACGCCTGGCCGGCCAATCCGCAGGCCGAAACAGCCGTTGACAAAGCCGTCGGCGAAGTTCAGCCGCAGCGCTGATATCCTCGCCTGCCCAGCCGCCCCGTTCGCGGGCGGCTGCCTACTCTCAGCTCACCGCTACGGATGCTTTCCATGCGTGCAGTCACGAATCTTCTCGTCCTCTACACCGGCGGCACCATCGGCATGCTCGAAACCGCCGAAGGCCTGGCACCGGCCGGTGGCTTCGATGCGCGGATGCGCGAACACTTCGCCCAACTGGGCGATGCACCCCAGGTGCAGTGGACGCTGCAGGAAATGAACCCGCTGCTCGACAGTGCCAACATGCAGCAGCACAACTGGCTGGCAATGCGCGATGCCATCGTCTGTGCAGTGGACAATGACGGCCACGATGGCGTGCTGGTGCTGCATGGCACCGACACCCTCGCCCACAGTGCTGCGGCGTTGTCGTTCCTGCTGCTGGGCCTGCCGGTGCCAGTTCTGCTGACCGGGTCAATGTTGCCGGCCGGTGCACCGGGCAGTGATGCCTGGGACAACCTGTGCGGTGCCCTGCGCCAGTTCGAGCAAGGCCTTGAGGCTGGCGTGCAGCTGTACTTCCATGGCCAGCTGTTGCAGGGCTGCCGCGCCTCGAAGCTTCGCAGCGAAGCGTTCGACGCCTTCGCCGCGTTGCCGCGTCATCGTGAAGGCGAGCGGGCGAACGACGTACCTGCCACCTTGGGTTATCGCCAGCAGCGCCAACCGGTGAACATTGCCGTGATGCCGGTATTCCCCGGTTTGCAGGCCGAACACCTGCGTGCGGTGCTCGACACCGGGGTGCAAGGGCTACTGCTTGAATGTTACGGCAGCGGCACCGGGCCGTCGGATGACCAAGCCTTGCTCGACGTGCTGCGCTCGGCGCGCCAGCGTGGGGTGATGCTGGTTGCCATCAGCCAGTGCCCCGAGGGTTCGGTGGTGTTCGATACCTATGCGGCGGGCAACCGCCTGCGCGGTGCCGGGCTGGTCAGTGGCGGTGGCATGACCCGTGAGGCGGCGCTGGGCAAGATGTTTGCGCTGCTGGGCGCGGGGCTGGATGCAGATGCTGCAGAGCAGTGGTTTGCGCTGGACCTGTGCGGCGAGCGCGCTTGAACAGGAAATTGGCGGAAGGCAGCGGGAGTCGAACCTGCCCGGGAACGGCTGCCGTCCCCAACCGGGTTTGAAGCCCGGCCGCGCCACCGGGCGCGATTGCCTTCCTTGAACTCAGTGCCTGGCCTGCTGTTGGGCCAGGGCGCTGTCGGCGCGGATGTGACGCTGATCGGCAACCCTGCGGGTCAGGCCGATACGGTCGAAGTATTCCAGAATCTGCACACTGCGCTTGCGACCGATGCCCAACATATCGCGAAATGCGGCCACCTGCACTATCGGTGTTTCATTCGCTTGCCCAAGCAGCAGCTCTGCCATGCGCTGTAGCGTCGCCTCGGGGTAGAACAGGTCACGTACCACCTGATGCACTACGCCGAGCCTGGCCAACTTTCGCAACAACAGGCGCACATCCGCCTCGGCACATTTCTCTTCGCTGGCCAGCGTCCGCACCCAAGGCGGATCGAAGCGCCCTTCCAGCAACCTTGGCTGCAGCCGCGCCCATAGCGCGCTGTCGGCGTCGCTCAACTGCACTTTGTGACCAGGCAGATGCAACCACGGCCCGCTGCTGGCAATAGTGCCTTCGCCGAGCATCTCCTCGAGCAGGCTGACGAATGCGGGACGCTCGACAGGCAGGGCGGCGAAGCGGCGCAGGCGGTCACGGTCCGGGCCAAGCTGGTCGGGTTCCTGCTCATGGAACAACGCCAGTTGTTCGCGCACCTGGTGTTTGAGCGCCTGCCACTGGGCTTTAGCGAACAACAACTGGCCTTGCCTGGTTGCGACCACCAGCACGTCAGCTGGCAACTGCCAGCCCTCACGCAAGCGGTTGAACTGGCGCTCCAGCCGCTGCGGGTCGAGCCCGCCTGGTGCGTTGTCGAGCAACGCCATCAAGGCCTGCTCCAGGCCCTCGGCATCACGCAGCACTTCCAACTGGCGCAAGCGCGCCTCGCTGCGACGCTGCCGGCTCGGTGCGAACGGGTCCAGCACCGTACCGCCGCCAAGGGTGCGTTGGGCACGCTGGTCACGCAGCACCAGGCGGTCGCCATGCACGGCTTGCAGCGGCGCATTGAGCAACAATTGGGCGAACATGCGCTGGCCTGCAAGCAGGCGCTCGCCTTCGAGCAGGGCGACCCGTGCGGTGACGTCCTGGGTCCCCAGATGTACATGCACGGCACTGAAATGTTCGAAAGGACGGGACTCGCCGGCGAGCAGCTGCAGTTCGATATCGACCCGTGTGCTGGGCGCGTGCAGCCATTGCGATACCAGCCAATCGCCACGGCGCACCTGCTCCACCGCGAGGCGCTCGGCAGCAATGTTCAGCGCTACACGCTGCCCCGCTTCAGCCACCAGCGCCGCCTGGTTCTGCGCATGCAGGCCACGTACCCGCACCGCTTTACCGGCCTTGCCCAGCAACAACGTATCACCCGCACTGACACGCCCGGCCAGCGCCGTACCCGTGACCACCAGGCCAGCCCCGGTGACCGCAAAGGCGCGGTCGATAGCCAACCGAAAGCCGCCACGCACGCTGCGCTGCTTCAAACCCTCGCCCGCCGCCAGCAACGCATGACGCAGCGCCTCGACCCCCGCGCCGGTAACACTCGACAGCGGGAACTGCGCCGCCCCGGCATAAGGCCCGGGCGCCAGCAACTGCGTAATCTGCAACTGCACTTGGGCCACGCGCGCCGGCGCGACCCGGTCGCACTTGCTGATTGCCACCAGCGCCTGGGGAATGCCCAGCAACTCGATGATCGCCAGGTGCTCACGGGTCTGCGGCATGACGCCGTCATCAGCAGCCACCACCAGCAACACCAGATCGATACCCTGGGCGCCGGCAAGCATGTTGTGGATGAAACGCTCGTGGCCGGGCACATCGATGAACCCCGTCAGTGGCGCGCCTTCAGCCAAGGCGGCATAGCGATAGCCCAGGTCGATGGTCATGCCGCGCTCGCGTTCTTCCTGGCGATGGTCGCCGGCCTGCCCGGTCAGGGCCTGGAGCAATGCGGTCTTGCCGTGGTCGATGTGGCCGGCGGTACCAACGATCACTGCACCGGCCCCAGTTGCAGGGCCGGTAGCTGCGCCAGCCATTGGGCTTCATCGTCCAGCTGGCGCAGGTCGAGCCACAGCGCGTCATCGTCGATACGGCCGAGCACGGGCACCGCCAGATCGCGCAAGGCGCGCTCCAGCACATGCAGGCTGCGCCCGCGCAGTTTCTTCGACACCTGTGGGCGCAGGCACAGCGCGGCGCTGGGCAGGCGCGCAACCGGCTGACTGCCGCTGCCGATCATGCCGAGCGCCGGCTCGACGCTGACGGCCCATTGCCCCCCGAGGCGAGCCTTGAGCTCGGGTGCCAGGCGCTCGGCCTGGGCGTGGATTTCAGCCTGGCTGCGGGTCAACAGGCGCAGGCTGGGCAAGCGCTCGGCCAGCCTGTCCGGGTTGCGGTACAGCGCCAGCACGGCTTCGAGGGCGGCGAGGGTGATCTTGTCGACGCGCAGTGCACGTTTCAGCGGGTTCTTCTTGATCCTCGCGATCAAATCCTTGCGACCGACGATGATCCCCGCCTGCGGGCCGCCAAGCAGCTTGTCACCGCTGAAGGTCACGATATCCGCACCATCGGCCAGGGCCTGGCGCACGGTCGGCTCGGCGGGCAGGCCCCAGCGGGTCAGGTCGAGCAGGCTGCCGCTGCCCAGGTCTTCCAGCAGCGGCAGTTCATGCTGATGGGCGATTCGCGCAAGCTCCGCGGTCGGCACCTGGGTGGTGAAGCCCTGGATGCTGTAGTTGCTGCAATGCACCCGCATCAACAAGCCGGTACGCGGGCCGATGGCAGCTTCATAGTCGCGGGCATGGGTGCGGTTGGTGGTGCCGACCTCGTGCAGGCGTACACCGGCACGGGCCATGATATCGGGAATGCGAAAGGCGCCGCCGATCTCGATCAGCTCACCGCGGGAAATGATGCCCTCCTTGCGCGCGCCCAGGCTGTTGAGCGCAAGCAGCACGGCGGCAGCATTGTTGTTGACCACGGTGACCGCTTCGGCGCCGGTCAGCTCGCGGATCAGCCCTTCGATCAGATCGTCTCGGTCGCCACGCTTGCCGGTGGCAAGGTCGAACTCCAGGTTGAGCGGATAGCGGGCGGCGGTCTGCATGGCTTCAACGGCTTCCTCCGGCAACAGGGCACGACCGAGGTTGGTGTGCAGTACCGTGCCGGTGAGGTTGAAGACGCGGCGTACCTGGCTGCGCTGCTGGGCGGCCAGGCGCTCGCCGCTGCGGCCCAGGAGGATTTCAGCGCCCAGTTCGGCAGCGCCGAGTTGGCCGTTGCGAACAGGTTCGCGCAGGTCGCCGAGCAGCTGGCGCAGGGTGGCGAGCACAGCGTCGCGGCCATGGCGCTCGATCAGCGGGAGGCAGGCCGGGTGGCGTAGCAGGGTGTCGATGGAAGGGAGCCGCGGTGTATTGCTGGCAAGGCTTGAAGACATCAGGTACTACCTTATCCATTGTCTGTTCGGGCCTCATCGCCGGCAAGCCGGCTCCTACAGGGCTGCATCGCTCTGGGGAGCGGTGAAATAGCTGCGGGAGCCGGCTTGCCGGCGATGGGGGCAACTCAATTGTGCAGTGTAGACACTCACCCACCACCCGGCGCCAGCATCAGGTTGGGTGCCAGCCGATGAAAGCCCTCCTCGTCCAACCGGATATCCAGCGCCAGGCTGGCCAGGTCATCGGCCAACGGCTCGGCAGCAGCGTCGTTCTCAAGGTAATTCTGTTTCAGGTAGGTATTGCACCCCGGGCAGCACTCCGCCCGCAGCGGCGCCTTGCCCGGCGCATGGCGGTCATCCTCCAGGCTGGTGTAGCGCAAGCCCTTGCTCGATTCGCAATACACGCACTTGACCCGCACCACATGCCATTCGCAGGCACACAAGGAGCACGCCAGGTAACGCAGGCCGTTGTGCTTGCCACGGTTACGCACCACCCCCGCCATGGCCGGCGAACCACAGGCCGGGCACTGGGCCTGGCTGCCCGACGGCTTGAGTTCAACTGCCGGCAGCGCCAGCAACCAGCTGGACCAGGCCGCCTGCAGCGCGGCACCCAGAAACGGCACCAGTGCTGCGGGCACAGCGTCGTACTGCCCGGCCAGCAATGCGCTCCCCCAGCCTTTGCGCTGGCTGTCATCACTGCCACGCAGCGCCAGCAGTGCTGCCGCCAAAGGGCCATTGGCCTCGCCGTCGAAATGATCGATCAGCGCCTGCAACCACGCCAGCCACGGCCCCTCGCGCACCAGGCCGTCGGCCGCAAGGGGTGGCAAACCATGACTTATGCACAGGCGCTGTCGGTCATCGGCCACTGGCAAACCACCAGGCGGGTTATCCACAAGCTGCTGCTGAATGCGACACAGCCGGGCGATCAGGCGCAGGTAGTCGCCAAGGGCATGCCCTGCAGCGAGCTGTTCGAGGCGCATGGCGCGCAGTTCGAACAGGTTGGCGGGCGGCAGGTGAAGAAACGGCGGCATCACCGCCGACGCTTCGATCTGCCCCGGTTCGAGTATCGTGCTCAAGCGTTCATCCTTCTTTACGTCCATGGTCACTCGGCGTCTTGTCGCCGGTCACCTCGCGGTACCACAACTGATGGTGTTTGCGCGCCCAGGCGCGGCTGACCCAGCCATGCAGCATGGCGCCGATCGAGCCCTTGATCCAGATACCGGCGTAGATGTGCACGATGATGCTGAGAATCAGCACGAAGCCCGCCAGCGCATGGGCCAACGACGCCAGGCGAATCGAACCTATGCCGAAGAAATGGCTGAAGTACGCACGCCAGATCACCACGCCACTGAACAGCAACACCAGCATGCACACCAACAACGTCCAGAACAGCAGCTTCTGCCCGGCGTTATATTTGCCGATCGGCGGCACGCCCTCCTCCTTGTTGAGCATCACCCGGTCGATGCGGCGCAGCCACAGGCGGTCGTTGGCAGTGATGAAGTTGGCGCGCCAGAAACGCACCACCAGGAACAGAAAGAACACGAACATGGCCACCCCGATGAAGGGGTGCAGGATGCGTGTCCACGGCCCGCCGCCGAACAGATGGCTCAGCCAGAACAGCGCCGGATGGAACAGCGCCAGCCCCGAAAGCCCGGCCAGCACGAACAGGATGGCGACGATCCAGTGGTTGGTCCGCTCGTTGGCGTTGTAGCGCAGGATGGGTTTGTCGTCGTTCATGGCCGCTGCTCCCCTTGCCCACCGGGCTGCTTCGGATCATAGACATGCACCGCCGGGTCCACCTGGTGCACGCTGTCATCAGGTGGCGTGGGGCTGGGGTGTTCGTCCTCCTCGACCCGCTGCGGGCCAACCCGCACATAGTGGAAGAACCCGGCCAGCACCGCCGCGCCCATCGCCAGCAGTGCCAGCGGCTTGGTGATGCCCTTCCACAAGCCCACCAGCGGGCTGATCACCGGCTGGTCCGGCAGGCCGGCATACAAGCGGGGCGTATCGGCATGGTGCAGTACATACATCACGTGCGTGCCACCGACGCCGTCCGGGTCGTAGAGCCCGGCGTTGTCGTAGCCACGCGATTTGAGGTCGACGATGCGTTCGGCAGCATGCACCTTCATTTCGTCCTTGCTGCCAAAGACGATCGCGCCGGTCGGGCAGGTTTTCACGCAGGCAGGCTCCAGGCCCACGCTCACGCGGTCGGAACACAGCGAGCACTTGTAGGCCTTGTGGTCTTTCTGCGAGATGCGCGGAATGTTGAACGGGCAGCCAGTGATGCAATAGCCACAGCCGATGCAATGGTCCTGGTTGAAATCGACGATGCCGTTGGCGTGCTTGATGATCGCACCCGGGCTCGGGCACGCCTTCAGGCAACCCGGCTCGGCGCAATGCATGCAGCCGTCCTTGCGGATCAGCCACTCCAGGTTGCCATCGTCGCGCTCGTGTTCAGTGAAGCGCATCAGGGTCCAGGTATCGGCCGTCAGGTCTTGGGGGTTGTCGTAGGTACCGTGGTTGTGGCCGACCTCGTCACGCAGCTCGTTCCACTCTGAACACGCCACCTGGCAGGCCTTGCAGCCGATGCATTTGGTGGTGTCGATCAGTTTGGCGACTTCCTGCTGCAGGCGTACCGAAGGCGGTACGGTGGTGGTGGCCGAGCGGGCAATGATGTCTTGGCTGGCCATCAGATTTTCTCCACTTTGACGAGAAACGACTTGGACTCCGGCGTCTGCGTGTTGCCGTCACCGAGGAAGGGCACCAAGGTGTTGGTCAGGTAACCGTGCCGTGTCGCGCCGGTGAAGCCCCAGTGCAACGGGATGCCGATCTGGTGCACGGTCTGGTTGTTGACCTGCAGCGGGCGAATCCGCTTGGTCACCACCGCCACCGCTTCGATATGCCCGCGCTTGCTCGACACCCGCACCCGGTCGCCCGCCTTGATGCCTTTCTCGTTGGCCAGCACCTCACCGATCTCGACGAACTGCTCGGGCTGGGCAATGGCGTTGAGCCGGCAATGCTTGCTCCAGAAGTGGAAGTGCTCGGTCAGCCGGTACGTCGTCGCCGCATACGGGAATTCGTCGTGCTTGCCGAGGGTGTCCCACACCGAATCGAAGATCCGCCCGGCCGGGTTGCTGGTGGCCTTGTTGTTCTTCGGGTGCAGCGGGTTGATGCCGATCGGCGTCTCGAACGGCTCGTAGTGCTCGGGGAACGGCCCTTCGGCCATCTTGTCGATGGCAAAGAACCGCGCCACGCCCTCGGGGTTCATGATGAACGGGTTCATGCCCGCTTGCGGTGGTGAATCGACCTTGAAGTCGGGCACGTCGGTGCCGGTCCAGGCCTTGCCGTTCCACCATACCAGGCGCTTTTTCTCCGGGTCCCATGGCTTGCCTTGCAGGTCGCTGGAGGCACGGTTGTACAGAATGCGGCGGTTGGCCGGCCAGGCCCAGGCCCAGTTCTGCGCCTGGTGCATGCCATACGGGTCGCTGTTGTCACGCCGCGCCATCTGGTTGCCCTGCTCGGTCCAGCAACCGGCGAAGATCCAGCAGCCGGACGCAGTGCTGCCGTCGTCCTTGAGCTGGCCGAAGCCTGCCAACTGTTGCCCGGCCTTGATGAGCGCGCCCGAGGGGTCGGTCACATCAGTGACCGCCCAGCCGTTCATTTCCTTGGCCAGTTCCTCCGGGGACGGCTCGTCAGGCAGCTTGTAGGGCCAACTGATGTTCATGATCGGATCAGGGTAAGTGCCACCCTCGGTCTGATAGCGCTGACGCATGCGCAGGAACAACTCGCTCATGATCTGCACGTCGGTGCGGGTCTCGCCCGGGCCGTCGGCGCCCTTCCAGTGCCACTGCAGCCAGCGGCTGCTGTTGACCAGCGAACCATCCTCCTCGGCGAAACAGGTGGTGGGCAGGCGGATCACTTCGGTCTGGATATTGGCCGTGTCGACGTCATTGAAGGGCCCGGCATTGCGCCAGAACTCCGAGGTCTCGGTGGCCAGCGGGTCCATGACCACCAGCCACTTGAGCTTGCCCAGGGCAGCAGTCACGCGGTTCTTGTCGGGCAACGCGGCGATCGGGTTGAAGCCTTGGCAGATGTAACCGTTGACCTTGCCTTGGCTCATCATCTCGAACATGCGCAGCACGTCATAGGCCGGCACGTCGAGCTTGGGCAACCAGTCGTAACCCCAATTGTTTTCTGCCGTGGCATTGGCGCCATACCAGGCCTTCATCAGGCTGACATGGAACTTGCCGTAGTTCTGCCAGTAGGACAACTGGCCAGGGCGCAGCGGCTTGGAGGCCCGCTTGTCAATGTAGGCGGCATAGTCCTGCTCGGCATCGCCAGGCAGGCTCAAGTAGCCCGGCAGCGAGTTGGACAGCAAGCCAAGGTCGGTCAGGCCCTGGATGTTGGAATGCCCGCGCAGGGCATTGACCCCGCCACCCGGCATGCCGACGTTGCCCAGCAGCAACTGGACCATGGCCGCACTGCGGATGATCTGCGCGCCGATCGAATGCTGCGTCCAGCCCAGTGCATAGAGGATCGTCATGGTCTTGCCCGGTACCGAGCAGGTGGCGATCTCTTCCCAGATCTTCATCATGGCGTCCTGCGGCATGCCACAGGTCATGCTCGCCAGTTCCGGGGTATAGCGGCTGTAATGCTGCTTCATCAACTGGAACACGCAACGCGGGTGCTGCAGGGTCGGATCGACCTTGGCGAAACCGTCCTCGCCCAGTTCGTACCCCCAGCCGGACTTGTCGGCATACACACGCTTGGCCGCGTCGTAACCACTGAACAGCCCGTCTTCGAAACCATAGGTTTCTTTGACGATGAACGACACGTCGGTGTAGTTGCGCACGTACTCGTGCTGGATCTTGTCATTGCTCAGCAGGTAGTTGATCAACCCGCCCATGAAGGCGATGTCGCTGCCGGTACGAATTGGCGCGTAGTAGTCCGCCACCGAGGCGGTACGGGTAAACCGCGGGTCGACCACGATCAGCCGCGCCTTGTTGTGCGCTTTGGCCTCGGTCACCCACTTGAAGCCGCACGGGTGCGCTTCTGCTGCGTTGCCACCCATCACCAGGACCAGATTCGCGTTGGCGATATCTGACCAGTGGTTGGTCATGGCGCCACGGCCGTACGTCGGGGCAAGACTTGCCACCGTCGGGCCATGTCAGACACGTGCCTGGTTATCGAACCCCAGCATGCCGGTTGCGCGGATGACCTTGTGGGTCAGGTAGCCGGCCTCGCTGGAGGCGGCGGAGGCAGCGAGAAAACCGGTGGTAAGCCAGCGGTTGACGGTTTGCCCCTGGGCGTTCTTTTCGATGAAGTTGGCGTCGCGGTCCTGCTTCATCAGTCCGGCGACGCGGTCGAGTGCCTCGTCCCAACTGACCCGCACCCACTCCTTGCTGCCCGCCTTGCGCACCTCAGGGTATTTGAGGCGGCTCTCGCTGTGGATGAAGTCCAGCAGGCCGGCGCCTTTCGGGCACAGGGTGCCGCGGTTGACCGGGTGGTCGGCGTCGCCTTCGATATGGATGATGTTCTGTTTGACGTTCTTGCCCGCATCGCCCTGGCTGTAAAGGATCAGGCCGCAGCCGACCGAGCAGTAGGGGCAGGTGTTGCGGGTTTCCTTGGTATGCGCCAGCTTGAAGTGGCGCACCTGCTCGGCGAAGGCCGGCGTCGGGGCCATGCCCAACGCCGCCAGGCTCGAGCCTCCAAGGCCGACAGCGGCGACCTTGAAGAATTGCCGACGGTTGAGGTCCATCGTGCACTCCTGATCAGGTTTCGGGCGCTCGGGGCATTGCCGGCGCCTCGGGTCATCACGGTGGCGGCAAAGCGATGCCGCCAACCGTTAAGACTAGCCAAGAATGCCAAAAGTGCGATTGACCCCGGTCAGCAAGGCGGCAGATTGCGCGCCACATTCAAGGCCGCGCTGCTCTGCGCCACCGGCATGATTTCGAGCGTATTGATGTTTACGTGTGGCGGCTGTTCAGCGATCCACGCAACCGTGGCAGCAATGTCCTGGGGCAAAATCGCCTGCACATCACGGTACAACGCATCCACTGCATTCAGGTCGCCGTTCAGGCGCACCACCGAAAAATCGGTCCCGGAACACAGCCCGGGTTCGATGTTGCTGACCCGCACGCGGGTCCCCGCCAGATCGGCGCGCAGGTTCAGGCTGAACTGACGCACGAACGCCTTGCTCGCGCCATAAACGTTGCCGCCCGGGTAGGGATAAGTGCCGGCAATCGAACCAATGTTGATGATCATGCCGCTGTCGGCCCGGACCATCTGCGGCAATACCGCATGGGTGACCATGGCCAGGCCGGTGATGTTGGTGTCGATCATGCGCTGCCAGTTCTCGGCGCTGCAGGCTTGGGCCCGCTCGATACCCAGCGCCAACCCTGCGTTGTTGACCAGCACATCGATGCCCGGCGCAGCTTCGTTGATCTGCGCCACTGCTGCGCTGACCGACTGCATATCAGTCACATCCAGCGCCAGTGGAATGAAGTTGTCGCCAAGTTCATGCTCCAGGGCCTGCAACTTGTCCATACGGCGGGCGCCACCGATCACGCGATAGCCCTTGGCAACCAGGGTGCGGCATATGGCCCGGCCAAAGCCTGAGGAGGCGCCGGTTACGAATGCAGTTTTCATCAGGTTTGTCTCCCAGAAGGTAATGTCAGACCAGGTACTTCACG
Organism: Pseudomonas sp. p106; assembly: GCF_003936645.1. Classification (NCBI taxonomy): domain Bacteria; kingdom Pseudomonadati; phylum Pseudomonadota; class Gammaproteobacteria; order Pseudomonadales; family Pseudomonadaceae; genus Pseudomonas; species Pseudomonas sp. p106. The sequence continues at coordinate 90,947 of NZ_RHQR01000004.1, read as the reverse complement.
CCAAGGCTGGTGAACAGGCACAACATCGAAAACACCAGCGCCTTGCGCACCACGTCGTTGCCTTTGCGCAGCGCCAGTGCACTGCCCATGTGATTACCGAGGATGTTGCAGGCCACCAGCGGCAACGCCAGCAGGTAGACCACCTTGCCGGCCATGATGAATGCGACCAGCGCACCGATGTTGGAGGCGAAGTTGAAGGTCTTGGAGTTGGCCGAACTGGAAACCAGGTCCATGCGCAGCAGGTAGTGGAAGGCGATGATGAACATGCTGCCAGTGCCTGGGCCGAAGAAGCCGTCGTAAAAACCGATGGCCAGGCAGGTCACCGGCACAACGGTGTAGAGCATCCGCGCCGACAGCTCTCGCTCCTCGATCGGGCGGTCTTTGGGGGTGAGGAAGATCAGGATGCCGAAAGGGATCAACGCCAGAATGATCTTGCCTACGGTTTCCTGAGAGATCGACACGATCAGGTGCGCCCCCAGGTAGGCGCCGAGCAGTGAGAACGGCACGCCGACCAGTGCCACCTGCCAGACCATCTTGCTGTTGGCCAGGAAATTGCGGATGGCAGCCAGCGTGCCCAGCGTACTGACCAGTTTTTCCTGCCCCAGGGCTACCTGAGGCGGCATGCCCACCAGCAGAAACCCTGGTACCAGGAACAACCCGCCACCCCCGGCAATGCTGTCCACAAAGCCTGCGACAAAGGCAATGGCGCCCAGCAGCAGGATCGCCAGCAGCCAGTGTTCTGCCCAGTAAGCGCCTAACAGTTCCATAGCAGTAATTCCGTCGAAAAATGAAAAGAAATCAGGAGAGCACTTCGTAAAGGTGGTCGGCCCGGGCGAAGCGCACCCGGTTCAGGTCGTTGACCGCGAACACCCGCAGCAGCCAACGGTCAGCGCCGTCGTTCTGCGGCTCGAAGCCATCGCGGGCATGCAGCACGCGCTGGTTCTTGAAGATCATGAAGTCGCCTGGCAGCAGCAGGTGTGGCTCATCGAAACGCCGGGTTTCCAGCAAGCCGCGCAGGGTGGCCAGGGCCTGCTCGGCGCGCAGGTTCAGCCCGTGGGTGTTCTCGCTGTCGAAGCGGCACAACCACTCGCCTGAATGGCCACGCACCAGCACCGGCAGTTCGGCGGTGCAGCGGCGGTTACCGGTGAACGAGTCGGGGCGGCGGATTTCGAATTGCGCTTCGCACAGTTCGCGCACGGTAGCCAAGGGCAGCGACGCGATCACAGCATCAAGGTTGACCAAGGTGGTGCTGATACGTGGATCACAGCGCATGCCGAAGAACGACAGGTATTCCGGGCAGCAGGAAACCGTACCCAGCGGCTCGGAAGACAATGGCAGGTCGGGATTGTCTACGTGATAGGAAAATCGCAGCCGTGAGCCATGCGAGCTCTTGTGGCTGGATGAAGTTCGGGCCGGGATGACATGGCGAAACAGCCGACCGTCATTTTCACCCTCGTAGACAATCGGGTTGATGCCCATCAGGTTCTGCATGGTCAGGCTGACCAGGCAGGCAATCGGCGTGCTGCGTGGGCTGAGCACACCGGAGTAAGGGGTAGGAGGCACATCGCGATCGCGCGGGCAATTACGCACGATCATGCTGGTCAGTTGCGGATCCTCAACGAACCCCCGGATTTGCTGGCACAGCGCTTTGCCCAAGACCTCCTGCGCCTGCTCCTTGAGTTGCGGGTAAAGCTCTTTGCTGGTTTCGAAATCGAGCGGGGTGTTGCTCAGCAAGGTTTGCCAGGCACTGGAGACAACCCAGGGCAGGCGGATCTCCAGTGAAGTCTGAGGCTCGGCTGCTTGTTGCAGGTATGCGCTTTCCATTTCGAGTGCTATTCCATTGGCCATTCGGTGTCGTGCCATGCCGGGCAGAGGCGGCAGTCATTGTCTTTTTTTGAAACCGTTCACAGCTAAGCGATGCGAACGAGGGGTGCTGCTCCAGGCACCACCACATTGCACCGACTCAATCATTGTAATTACAAAAATAGAATCGATTCAATTTATTTCATTGGCCGATTGCCATCAGCATTGAATCGAATCAATCAACTTATTGATTTCAAAAGATTTCTTCTGAACGTGGATTGATCGCGCTCACGCTTGCGCTCCCGTTGTGTAGGGAGGACCCGCTGCGACAAGCCTTCAAGTCATATCAATAGAGGCAATTCACATACAAAAAACGCGATTACTCCGATCTTGCCTTTCGTGCTAGGCTTCCGCGTTCTTGCAGATTCTGGTGCCATTTCCATGTGGGTTCCTCACTACAGCGACCTGGCGCAGCCGGTCTACCTGATGATTGCCGATGCTCTTGAACAGGACATAGGCAACGGCCGGCTGGCGCCTGGCGACCGCCTGCCAACACTCAAGGATCTTGCCGAGTCATTGCACGTGACGCCTGGCACCATTGGCCGAGCCTATGACGAAGCCGCCAAGCGGGGCCTGGTGGTGGGCGAGGTTGGCCGCGGTACTTTCGTCCTGCAGCAACGACCGGCGCCTACCCCCACCGCATTCTCGCGGCCCGCACCGCTCAAGCATGAAAGCGGCCAGATCGACCTTTCGATCATCAAGCCCAACGATGCGCACATGGCCGACTGGCTGCGCGGAGCGATCACCGAGCTGGCGGCTTCCCCCGACCTTGACCAAGTGCTCGACTACGTTACCGACGGTGGCCATGCGACGCACAAGCAGGCTGGCGCCACATGGATTCAGCGCTGGTTGCCCGAAGCTCGCGCGCAACAGGTGGTGCTGACCTCCGGCGCCCAGCATGGCCTGCTGGTAGCGATCAGCAGCCTGTCGAAAAGCGATGATGTGATCCTCTGCGAGTCGCTCTGCTACCCCGGCATCATTTCCCTTGCCCACAGCATGGGCCGCCGCTTGCGCGGGGTAGCCATGGACGAGCACGGCCTGATGCCCGAGGCCTTGCGGGCCGCCTGCCTGGAGCACCGCCCCTCGCTGCTGGTATGTGTGACCACTCACCAGAACCCGACCAACTCGGTAATGCCGCACGCGCGTCGCGAGGCTATCGCCCAGATTGCCCGCGAGTTCGACCTGTTCATCGTGGATGACGATATCTACGGCTTCCTCGAACCGGCGCCTGACTACAAGCCCTTGGCCGCCTATGCACCTGAGCGCTCGGTGTACCTGACCAGCCTGTCCAAGAGCGTGCTGCCGGCCCTGCGTATCGGCTACCTCTACGCGCCGCCACAAACGCTGTCACGGTTGTCGTCTATGGTGCGCAGCAGCGTCTGGATGCCCTCCCCGCTGATGGCTCAGCTGGCCAGCAACCTGATCAACAGCGGCATGGCCGAGCAGTTGGTGCGGGTGCAGCAGGAAGAAGCCGCCGCACGCCAGTTGATGGCCCAGGAAATCCTTGGCAGGTACAAGGTGCGCAGCCAGCCCAACAGCTTCCATATCTGGCTGGAACTCCCTGAGCCATGGACCAGCGATGAGTTCGCCAACCTGGCGCGCAACAATGGCGTAACCGTGGTCAGCGGCAGCCAGTTCCTGCCTGAGCGCAGCCCAGCCAGCTGTGGCGTGCGCATCGCCCTGATGACGCCAAGCCGCGCCGAGCTGAGCTTTGCCCTGACCAAACTCGCCAGCTTGCTGGATTCGTCCGAGCCGCGGCTTTTCTACTAGAGATGAACAGGGCCGCAGGGGGCTCACGAACCGTGATGCGGCTCAGCGGATCAACCGCGCCAGCCCATCCAGCAACCGCTGCAAGGCCCCCTGATTGGCCTGCATCACCGCCCTGCCCGCCTCACCCATGCGCCGGGCATCCTGCGGCAATTCGATCAACTGCCGCACTGCCTGTGCCAACCCTTGGGCATCGTCCACCTGCTGCAACGCCCCGGCATCACGCAACATCGCGCTGATTTCGAGGAAGTTGAACACATGCGGCCCCATGATCACCGGCAGTGCCAGCGCTGCCGGCTCCAGAGGGTTGTGGCCGCCAGTGGCGACCAGGCTACCGCCAACGAAAGCGATGTCGGCCAGTGCGTAGAGGAACAGCAGCTCGCCCATCGTATCGCCGAGCAGCACGCGGGTCTGGCCATCGACCGCCGCACCGGCAGAACGGCGCACGGTAGCGAACTGCCCGCAGCACAAGGCATGCACTGCATCGAAACGCTCGGGGTGGCGCGGCACCAGGATCAGCAGCGCGTCGCCATGCGCCTGCAGCAACTGCTGATGAGCCTGCAGGATCAGCGCGTCCTCACCCTCATGGGTACTGGCCGCAATCCACACCGGCCGCTCGCTTGCGCCCCACTGTTCACGCAGTGCCCTGGCACGCGGCAAAAGCTGGTCATCGACCTTCAGGTCGAACTTGATCGAACCTGTGACCTGCACGCACTCAGGACGCGCACCCAAGTCGCGGAAGCGTTGCGCCTCGGTTTCGGTCTGCACTGCAATCAGGTTCATCTCGGCGAGCATCGGCCGGGTCAGTTTGGCGAAACGCGCGTAGCCACGGGCGGAACGCTCGGACAACCGAGCATTGGCCAGCGCAACCGGAATGCCACGCTTGGCGCATTGGTGAATGTGGTTGGGCCACAGCTCGGTTTCCATGATGATGCCCAGCCGCGGGCGCACATGGTCGAGAAAACGCCCCGCCGCCCACGGCAGGTCATAAGGCAGGTAGCAATGCTGGATGCGTGGTTCATCGGCGAACAGCGCGCGAATGCGCTCTGAGCCGGTGGGGGTCATGCAGGTGAGCGTGACCGGCAGGTCCGGGTAGGCCTTGAGCAAGGCTCGCACCAGGGGCGCGGCGGCAATGCTTTCACCTACCGATACGGCATGTACCCAGATGCCACCCTGGCGCATCGCCGGCAGATTGCGGGCGAAACGTTCGCCGATACGCTGGCCGTAGGCCGGGGCCTTGCGTGCACGCAGGTAAAGGCGCAGCGCGACCAGCGGCAGGCCCAGGTGGAACAACAGGGTATAGAGAGTTCTGTTCATGGCGGCGAAGTTTACCCGATCGCGCGCAAGTGCACCGCAAAGCGCTCGGCCAGCCATTGCGCGGCGGGCCCCAGCGGTTCGTCACGGCGCCAGGCCAGTTCGACGACCAAGGCCGGGGGCCGCCATTCGCTGGCCAGCTCGACCATGTGCGCCTGGTAGGTCGGGTATTGCACCACGTGGCGTGGCAACCACGCCCAGCCAAGCCCTCGCATCAACAGCTCGGCCATGGCGTAGAAGCTGTCGGCGCGCCATACCTGCGGGCTGATCGCTTCGCCGCCGGGGTAGCCACTTTGCTGCGGGGCGATCAGCAACTGGCGGTAACGTGCCAGCTGCTGGCGTGTGACGCGGCTTTCACGCGCCAATGGATGATCCACCGCGCACACCGTGACCATCTCCACGCTACCCAGGGCACGCCGCTCCAGTGAGGCAGGCATGCTTTCATGGTGGAAAAACAAACCCAGGTCTGCACGTCGCTCCACCAGCTTGCGCGCTACATCACCTTGGGCACCGCTGGCCAGTTGCACTTCCAGAAAAGGGTAATGACTGGCCAGTTCGTCGAGGCTGTCGATCACAGGTTGATAAGGCATGGCTTCATCCTGGGCCACCCGCAACAAGGCTTCCTGGCCACGCATCAGGGCCAGAGCGCGGCCATCGAGCCGTTCGCACTGGCGCAGCAGTTCGCGGGCATCCTCCAGCAGCGCGGTACCGTTTTCGGTCAGCCTGGGCTGACGGCCGCTGCTGCGCTCGAACAAAGTGACGCCGAGGTCCGCTTCGAGCATTGCAATGGCATTGCTGACCGCTGACTGCGCTTTGCGCTGCTCGCGGGCGACGGCAGAAAACGAGCGCAGCTCGACGACGCGCACAAAGGTACGCAACTGCTCCAGGCTCCACTGTTCGGCCATCAACCTATCTCCCAGAGTGATAGGTAATGACTTTACCGCATCCAGGGACACTCTAGAATGCCCGCCCAGAACCGGAGGAACGAACCATGAACGCCTACACCTACCTCGCCATCGCCATTGTCGCCGAAGTCATCGCCACAGCCTCCATGAAGGCTGTGAAAGGCCTGAGCACGCCATTGCCCCTGCTGCTGATGGTGGTCGGCTATGCCATCGCGTTCTGGATGCTGACGCTGGTGGTGCGCAGCATTCCGGTGGGTATCGCCTATGCGATCTGGTCGGGGCTTGGGATTGTGCTGATCAGCGTGGCGGCGCTGGTGATCTATGGGCAGAAACTCGATGTGCCGGCGATGCTGGGGATGGCGATGATCGTTGGCGGCGTGGTGGTGATCCAGTTGTTCTCCAAGACTGCCGGGCATTGATGGGGCCTGTCGGCGATGAGCCAAGCCAGGCATAGCCTGTATACTTGCCAGCTGTCCCAGACTTCGAGGTACCGCCATGCCATCCGCCATTTCCACTGACGTGCTCATCGTCGGCGCCGGGGTCGCAGGCCTGTGGCTCAATGCCCGCCTGCGCCGCCTGGGTTATTCGACAGTGCTGGTGGAGCGCGCCAGCCTTGGCGGCGAACAGACCATCAAGTCCCAGGGCATCATCCATGGCGGTACCAAGTACGCCCTGCACGGTGCGTTGACGGGGGCCTCGGAAGCCATCGCCGACATGCCACGGCGCTGGCGCGAAGCCGTGGCCGGCAGCGGCGAACTGGACCTGAGCCGCACCCGCCTGCTTTCCGACGCCCACTACCTGTGGTCGCCCGGCACCCTGGCCGGCAACCTCACCAGCTTCTTCGCCAGCAAGGCCGTGCGCGGCCGGGTTGACCAGGTCAAGGGGGACCAGTTGCCTCCTGCACTGCAGGACCGCGCCTTCAAAGGCAAGGTGTATCGCTTGGCCGAACTGGTGATCGATGTCCCCAGCCTGCTGGCCAACCTGGCTGAACTGGCTGGCGACTCCTTGCTCGCCGGTGAGCACATCGAGCCCCTGCGTGAAGGTGATTCACTGGTTGGCCTGCGCGTGGACGGCCGTGAAATACGGGCCCAGCGCATCGTGCTCAGTGCTGGCGCGGGCACCGAGGGCCTGCTTCACGCCCTGGGCCTTGAGCAACCGGCCATGCAAACACGGCCGCTGCATATGGTCATGGCCAAAGGCCCTAACCTCAAACCACTGTATGCCCACTGCCTGGGCGGCGGCCCCAAGCCGCGCGTCACCATCACCACCCACCCCGCAGCCGATGGCCAATGGGTCTGGTACCTGGGCGGCGACCTGGCTGAAGCCGATGGCGTAGCACGCGACACGGCTGCACAGATTGCCGCAGCCCAGAAGGAAATCAGCCAGCTCTTGCCGTGGGTAGATCAACGCCTGGTCCGCTGGGCCACGCTGCGGGTCGACCGCGCAGAGCCTGCACAATCGGGCCTGGTGCGGCCCGACAACGCGTTCCTCGCCGACCAGCAGCGCCTACTGGTGGGCTGGCCGACTAAACTTGCCCTGGCGCCCGACTTCAGTGACCGTGTGCTGGCCAGCCTGGAACGTGACGGCATCCGCCCAAGCGCCCAGGCCGAGCTTGCAGGGCTGCCACGCCCGCCACTCGGCGTGCCCGCCTGGGAGCAACTGCTGCCATGACCCTGCCGACCCTGCACGACTTCTACCGCCCGCTGGGCAGCACAGGCTTGAAGGTGTCCCCTCTGGGCCTGGGCACGGTCAAGCTTGGCCGCGACCAAGGCGTGAAGTACCCCACCGGCTTCACGATCCCCGGCGATGACGAAGCGCGCCTGCTGCTGGCCCAGGCGCGCGAACTGGGTATCAACCTGATCGACACGGCACCGGCCTATGGCCGCAGCGAAGAGCGTCTGGGGCCGCTGCTGCGCGGCCAGCGCGACGAATGGGTGATCGTCAGCAAGGTTGGCGAAGAGTTCGAAAACGGCCTGTCGCGCTTCGACTTCAGTGCAGCCCACACCCGTCTTTCGGTCGAACGCAGCCTGCGCCGGCTGGAAACCGACCGTATCGAACTGGTGCTGGTGCACTCCGATGGCAACGACCTGGAGATTCTCGAGCAGCAAGAGGTCTACCAGACCCTCGCAGCCCTCAAGCAGGAGGGCAAGATCCTCGGCTACGGCCTGTCGGGCAAAACTGTCGCCGGCGGGCTGAAGGCACTCGAGCAGGGCGACTGTGCCATGGTCACCTTCAACCTCAACGAGCAGGCAGAACGACCGGTACTGGACTACGCTGCCGAGCACGGCAAAGCCATTCTGGTGAAGAAGGCCTTGGCCAGTGGGCATGTCTGCCTCGCACCTGGTGTCGATCCGGTACACGCCAGCTTCGAACTGCTGTTCGCCCACCCTGGCGTCAGCAGTGCTATCGTCGGCACCATCAACCCGTTGCACCTGGCCCACAATGTGGCCACGGTCGCCCGCATTTTGGGCCAGCATTGAGTTGTCCCCACCCCGGGCCTGGAGACTGACCCGACGCAAGGAGGAGCCTCGTGCCGCGTACGCTGATTCGCAAGAACCCGAGCAACTTCAAAACACTGCCATTGCATGTCGAAGCCACCCCCGAGAGCCTGGTCTACCAGAGCATCGGCATGCCGGTGAACTTCGCCCAGACCCAACAACGGCGCCGGGCCATCCAGCTACCCGATAACCAGCGTTTCGTAGCTGAACTGGCCAACCTGGGTGTCTCGGTACGCCTGACCCTGCACTGGCAGAACCGCGACTACTGGGTACTGGTGCGTCAGCGCCGCCAGGACCGGGGCGACGTGGTGCTTAAATTGATTTCAGGGTATGTCCCGGCTCAGGAGCTCAACCTGCCGCTGCACACCGCGGTCCAGGAAGTGGCGGAAGAGTGCCTGCTGGAAACGCCGGAGGGCTGGCTGGGTGGTCGCTTCAACGACACCTGGCTACCTGCACCTTACGCTGCTGCCCTGCACTACCGGGAAGCGCTGCCGTTCGTGCTGACGCCGGAATCGGGTGCCGCCCGGCCGGTGCATTGCGGCAACCTGATGTTGCTGGAGCGCCCACGGGCCTACGTGCACCTGCCTACGGCATCGCTGCAACTGATCTACGACATGCGCCTGCAAGTACCCAGGGACGCCAAGAAGCTGAGCCTGTTCCATGTCGATGAACGCCTTGAAGGTGATCAGCTGGTCGCCCGGCTCAACCGTAAACGGCCCGACCTGTACCTGATGCCGGTGCAGGACGGTCAGCCGCAGGCCGAGCTGTATACATTGAGGAAAGATGAACTGGTGCCGGCCAGCACCCGCGGGCTGTACCTGGCGGAGAGCTTTGCCCGGCAGGACGGGTGGGTGGTCGCGGACGAGCGGATACGCTGGAAGGATTGGGTAAAGCAGCAGGGGCTGGTGGAGCGCAAAACCGCAAAGGCTTCACACCTGCGACGCTTTGGCGACAAGGCACGGGCACTGCTGGAGCGCGCGCGCACCTCGCTGAACAAATGAATATCCGGGGCCGCCTTACGGCCCCGGGCACATCAGTTCTTGCGGATTTTTTCGACTATCGCGGTCGTCGAGCTGTTCTCGACCAAGCCCAACACCTTCACGGTGCCGCCGTAGCCCTTGACGATATCGGCACCCACCACCTGGTCGATACCGTAGTCACCGCCCTTGACCAGCACATCCGGTTTCACCTGGCTCAGCAGGTTCTCCGGCGTACCTTCAGGGAAGCTGATGACCCAGTCCACCGCGCCCAGCCCAGCCAGCACGGCCATGCGCCGATCGACACTGTTGATCGGGCGGCCAGGGCCCTTCAGACGGCTTACCGAGGCATCGTCGTTGACCGCGACGATAAGACGATCACCCTGGGCACGCGCCTGCTCGAGGTACGTCACATGCCCTGCATGCAGGATGTCGAAACACCCATTGGTGAACACGATCTTCTCGTTGTGCGCACGCGCATCGTCGATGGCCAGCAGCAATTGCTCCAGGCCCAGCACGCCACGCTCGGAACCTTCCTCGCGCTGGATCGCGCGACGCAGCTCAGGTGCGCTGATCGCTGCAGTACCCAGTTTGCCAACCACGATGCCAGCCGCAAGGTTGGCCAGGGCGACCGCGTGGGGCAGGTCTTCACCGGCCGCGATGGCCGCAGCCAGGGTGGAAATCACGGTATCGCCAGCGCCGGTCACATCGAACACTTCGCGGGCACGGGCCGGCAGGTGCAGCGCCGGCTGGCCGGTGCGCAGCAGGGTCATGCCGTGCTCGCCACGGGTCACCAGCAACGCGCCCAGGTCAAGGTCCAGCAGCAGCTGCAGGCCCTTGGCGACCAGTTCGGCCTCATCGGCGCAGCGGCCGACAATGGTCTCGAACTCGCTGAGGTTCGGCGTGATCAGGCTGGCACCGCGGTAGATGGAGAAGTCCTTGCCCTTGGGGTCGGCCAGTACCGGAATACCCTTGGCACGTGCGGCCTCGATCAGGCTCTGATGATTTTTCAGTGCGCCTTTGCCGTAGTCGGACAACACCAGCACCTTGACACCCTCGAGCAGGCTCTCGACTTCGGCGCCCAGCGACAGCGGGTCAGTGGCGAACGGCTCTTCGAAATCGATGCGCAACAGCTGCTGGTGACGGCTCATGACCCGCAGCTTGACGATGGTCGGCTGGTGCGCAATGCGCTGGAACACCGAACGCACCCCCGCAGCCTGCAGGCTGTTGGCCAGGCTGTCGGCGGCCTCATCCTGGCCGGTAACGCCGATCAGTGCCGCCGGGGCACCGAGGGCGGCGATGTTCAACGCAACGTTGGCCGCGCCGCCGGGGCGATCCTCGATCTGATCGACCTTGACCACCGGCACTGGCGCTTCAGGCGAGATACGCGAAGTACCGCCATGCCAGTAGCGGTCCAGCATGACATCGCCGACCACCAATACCGGGGCTTGATCGAAACGCGGCATGGACAACTTCATGGGCAACCCATATGAAAATAATGAACAGGGGCAGGATATTAGCACAGGGTAGGCGACGGCTTTACGGCCAGATCGGGCCCTGGAAAATTCCGGTGACAATCGGGGCCGTACGGCCCCGATCAAGGGCAACTCAGGTGATATCGGCCTTCGCCGGCTCGTCCAGCCCCATGGCGTGCAAGCGGGCATAATAGCCATTGGCTGCCAGCAGCTCGGCATGGGTACCGCGCTCCACCAGGCGGCCCTGGTCCATCACCAGGATCTGGTCGGCTTTTTCGATGGTCGACAGGCGGTGCGCGATCACCAGCGTGGTGCGGCCCTGCATGACATGGTCCAGGGCAGCCTGGATATGCCGCTCGGACTCCGTGTCCAGTGCCGAAGTCGCTTCGTCGAGGATCAGCAGCGGCGCGTTCTTCAACAGGGCCCGGGCAATCGCCAGGCGCTGGCGCTGGCCACCGGACAGCAGCACGCCGTTTTCACCCACGTCGGTGTCAAAGCCCTTGGGCAGCTGGTCGACGAACTCCTTGGCATAGGCATCGGCAGCCGCAGCTTCGATGTCTGCGCGCGGCGCGCCGGCCAGGTCGCCGTAGGCAATGTTGTTGGCCACTGTGTCGTTGAACAGGGTCACATGCTGGGTCACCTGCGAAACGTGCCGGCGCAGGTTGCGCAGGCGGTAGTCTTCGATCTCCACGCCATCGAGCAGAATCTGCCCCTGATCGTGGTGATAGAAGCGCGGGATCAGCGCCGCCAGGGTCGACTTGCCGCTACCAGAGCGCCCGACCAGTGCGATCATCTGCCCAGGCTCGGCGGTAAAGCTGATGTCGCTCAGCACTTCGCGATCGGTACCTGGGTAGGTGAAGCTCAGGTTGCGTACTTCGAGGCGACCGGCCACCCGCTCCTTCTCGATCGTACCGCGGTCGATCTCGGGCTGCTCGTCGAGCTGCTCGAAGATGCTTTCAGCACCGGCAAGGCCTTTCTGGATGGTCGAGCTGACCTCAGAAAGCTGGCGGATCGGCTTTGGCAGCAGGCCCGCAGCAGTGATGTAGGCCACCAGATCACCGGCGGTCGAGTCGCCCCGCAGGAACAGCACCAGGAACATCAAAGCGGCCATGGCGCTGTAGATCACCAGTTGCAGCATCGGCGTGTACAGGGCGCCTGTCTTGGTCATGCGCAGCTGTTTGTCGGTGTTGCTCTGGCTGGCACGGCCAAAGCGCTGCTGCTCGTAAGCCTCGCCGCCGAAGCTGCGCACCACACGGTAGCCCTGGATGGTTTCGGAAGCTACGTGGGTCACGTCGCCCATCGCCACCTGGATCTTCTTGCTCTGTTTACGGAATTTCTTGCTGGCGACGCTGACCATTACCGCGATCACCGGCAGGATGGCGACCATTACCAGGGTCAGGTGCCAGTTCATCCAAAGCAGGTAGGCAAACAGGAACACCACGGTCAGGCCTTCACGGATCACCACCTTGATTGCATCGGTGGCGGCCCCCGTTACCATGGTCACGTTGAAGGTGATGCGTGAAATCAGGTGCCCGGAGTTGTGATTGTCAAAATAGCGGTTGGGCAGTACCAGCAGCTTGTTGAACAACTCCACGCGCAGGTCATGCACCAGGGAAAGGGAAACCTTGGCCAGGAAATAGTTGCCGAGGAACGAACCCAGGCCCTGCCATGCGGCGATCAGGATGATCAGCAGCGGTACCGCCTGCAGCAATTGCAGGTCGCGCAAGTAGGGCACGTTGGGGAACAACACCGCTTCGGGGTTGCTCAGGCCATCGACAAAGTACTTGAGGATCCCGGCCAGCATTGGCTGGGTCGAGGCAAAGATCACGAAACCGATAATACTCAGCAGGAAAATGCCGATATAGGGTTTCACGTAGCTCAGCAACCGGAAGTAGATCTTCAGGCTGGAGGTGTGCTCCGCCGGTAGCGGTGTTTCGGCCATCATCGAGCTCGCTGTTCAGGTTGAACCGGAAATTTTACCACAGGCGTCATTTTCGGCACGCCTGCGAGGCAACAACATGCCAGGCCGGCGGCCCACGAGGCTTGCACCCGGTTTTTTTCGTACGGTATGAGCCCCCCTGGTCAGTCAAAAGAGACCAACGTGGTGCTGGAGGATTATTTTCGGCATTATTGCCGGTCATTTTGCTCGCCAGACGACAAGGCTCAACTCATGCAATGCTCTCGGCTCACCCAGGTCGACTTCGATCAGCTGACACTTGGCGCCCAGATACTGGAGGCGGACAGCCATGGCGCCAAAGTCTACCTGCTTGAGGATGGTAACTTCCTCAAGGTTTTTCGGCGCAAGCGTCTGATTTCATCTGCGCTACTGCGCCCCTACTCCCAGCGCTTCGTGGACAACGCTGCGCGCCTTGCGCAGCTGGGCATCCCTACGCTCGAGGTAATCAGCCAGCACAAGCTCGACCTGCCGGGCAGAACAGCGGTGCTGTACCGGCCATTGCCGGGGCGCACGCTGCTGCAGATGTCGCGGGACGAAGGCTTCAGCTGGGACATCTACCTGCCCCGCCTGATCACCCTGATCCGCCAGTTGCACCGTAGCGGCGTGTACTTCCGCTCGCTGCACCTGGGCAATGTGGTGGTCACGCCCGACCAGCAGCTGGGCCTGATCGACGTTGCGGACATGCGCTTCCTGCGCCCGCCGCTGTCTGCCCGTATGGTTCGACGCAACGTGCAACATATGGTGAGTTACATCGCACGCGAGAAACTGGGCGACCGCTTCCCCCTCGCCGATTTCCAAGCGGCCCTGCTGGCGCGTTGAACATCAGCCCGGCAGCGCCTGGCAGGCCGTTGAAAAAACCTGCCAGGCGCGGTGTCAGTGCACGAAGATGGATATACCCATGCCTGCCAAGGCACCGATCACCAGCGTCAATGCGAGCTTGACCCGGTCGCGATTACGCCGCTTGGCCTTGCGGTGCACTTCTTCAGGCACGGTGACGTGGCTGCCAAAGCCTGTGTGCAGTACCGCGTCACCCTCCAGGGTCACCGCTGTCAGTTTCAACTCCGCGTAACGGCGCGACAACGCCTTCTCGCCGGCATAGGCGGCAAATGGCGCACAGCGCTGATAATCGCTCAGCCGACGCAAGCCCGGATTGAGGGAAAAGGCCTGCCATTCGGCTTTCTCGGAGTGCAATGGATAGCACGGCACGCCGGCGATCACCTGGCGATCCCCCAGATGAATGTAAGGGCTGTGGATCGACAAATCATGGGCGTGGCTGCGCAACCAGACTTGCAGCACATCGGGGCTGACCTCGAGGATCGCCTTGGAGTCTTCGACGAAGGCCTGACGATAGAAGCGCCAGTCGTCCTCGCAATGGAAGATGTAAGCGGTCTTCACATGGCTGTACGCCAGGTCGATCGACGCCAGCTGCCCAAGCTTGGGGCGGTTGACGAACACCGTGCAGTGGGGTTTCCAGTGCTCGGGTACGGCACCGTGAACAGCGTCGTCACCGGAGTCCTCGGTAATGAAGACCTCGCGAATGGGCGCTGTGTTGTAGCGATCGAAGCTCTCAAGGGTTTCCTTGAGCAGATCGAACCGACCGCAGCTGGTCACGACAAGCGTGACATCACTATCATTTGAAAAGCGCACCGGACTCCCTCCGCGTTGCGACAACAGACTTTGCGTAGCCACTCCCTGGCCACGAAAGCTCTTTAGATTAAATGCCCAGCGTCAACCGCAGCCTCTGCCAGGCGGACAAGGGCGGGTGCGGCCTGAGTGCCGGGCGCATATGGTCGACGATGCTACGGCCAACTTCAGCGAAACTGAAGCGGGAAACCGCCAGGTGCCGCCCATTTTCCGCAATTTGCTGCGCCAGGCCCGGATCGGCGCGCAGGGCGCTCAGCTTCGCCTGGAGCATCGGAATGCTGTCGTACAACACCACGTTGTGCATATCCTGCAGGCCCAGGGCGTTATTTTCTTCTGCCCCCTGGTCGAAGGCCAGCAACACGCAGCCGCAGGCCATGGCCTCGAAGTTCTTGATCATGTACTCGCCCATGCCCACATCGGCACTGACAAAGAAACGGATCCGGTTGAGGGTGTTGCAATAGTCTTCGCCTGATTTGGTGCGGGTCACCACCAGGTTTTCCACCCGCCCCAGCTCATCCAGCAACGCCTTGCGCCCGCTGTAGGCAACACTGTTGGTACTGCCGACGAACGCCAGCTCGATATCACGCTCAAGCCCTTGGTCCGTGAGCAGGCGCTCGTCATAACCCTTGGGCACGAACACCGCATCGAAACCTTCCTGGCGCAGGCGCTCACTGACCATGTAGCCGGAACTGATCACCCGTGCCCACGGCAGCTTGCGGTAATGCGCACTGAACTTGCCGGTGTACTTGCAGGGGATGTAGTTCTGGTAGGCATCATGCTCGAGGATCACCAGGTTCGGCACGGTACGGATGAACGCCGCCTGGCGTATCTCCTGCTTGAAGCGCAGGAAGAAGACGATGCGGTCATAGCGCTCGACCTGCACTTCACGTTTGAAATAACGGCGCAGGTTGCGCTGGTCATCGCTGGTCAACCAGCGCAGGTCGCACTCACAGTTGGCCGCGACGCCGTCGTACAGGCGATCGAGGATCGCCCGCTGTTCCTTCTGCACCAGAAATAAGACTTTCATTGCTTTCCTTGGGCGCTCTGCGCCTTCGCGGTCAACCATCGGCATTATCTACAGCTCACGGCGCCAGAACAGTTCATGCCGGCGCACGGCCTTGCGGAAGAACTCGTTCTCACCGTAAGGCGATGGCCGGCGCCCGGCCAGCCAGCGCTGCAACAGCCGACGCACTCGGCGCTTGAACGGTGCGCCAGGTTGCAGGTCGTGCATCATGCCCAGGGCCATCGCCTTGTCGCGCTGCGTTGGCAGGTCCAGCACCAGGCTGCAGGGTGCCCACGGCTGGTCGGCACTCAATTGCGGTGGCAAGGCCACTCCATCGCCGCTGCTGCCCATGGGCCAGCGGTCGTTGTCGTGCAGATGGTTGGCATAGCACAGCAGCGTCTGCGGCTGCCACGCCAAGCCCTGCAGCGCCTGCATGACGGCAACATGGGCGCAGATGTGATCAGGGTGCGGGTCCAGTTGCGGGTGCGGCATGACCAGCACTTCAGGCCGGGCCATCTCCAGCAGCGCACGCAAGTCAGCCAGCAGGTTGTTCCAGGTTGGCGCGCCATCGCTGTCGGCCGGCAACCGCAACGGGTTGAAGCGACGGAACGGGCGGATATCGGCCATGTCGGCTTCTCGGGAAACGGCCGGCACATCGGGCGCTGCCTGCATGGCGGGCAGTTGCAGGCAGAAGTAGCCTAATTGCACGCAACGCGCCTCTGGCACCCCGGCCCAGCGCGGCACGGCAATGCTGTCCCAGGCGCGCAGACGGCCCTTCAGCCGTGCCGCCTCGGCCTTGCCCATGCCCATCTGCTGGTAGTGCTCTGCTTCGATTTCGCCAGCGGTCAAGGTCACCACCCAGGCTTCGTCCGCCTGGCTGTAAAGGCCATAGGCCGCCAGCTCGGCATCATCGGCATGCGGCGCGATCACCATCACGCGACGGCGCTGCGTTTCGACGCCGGCGGTTATCCACAGACGCGGCTGGCCCTGCAAACGACAGTGACGGCCGCGCACGCGCAGCGTACCGGCCTGCAGCGGTGCAGACAGCCCGGTCAGGTTCAGGAAGCGAACGCCGTCGACACCGCGCTCGAACGCCTGCCGGTCTGCACGCTCATCGGCCAGCAGCTCGACACATGGGTCGAGAAAACGCCCAAGCCATCCGCTTTTGACCCGCACTTCGAGGATCAGCGTTTCATTACCCTGCAGCGTCGTATCGACCTTGAGCACGCCGTCACGCAAGGTGACAGGCGCTTCGCCGGTCTGCTCGCCGAAGTTGTAGGCGTAATCTTCGGCCGGTGCATAGAACAGATGATCAGCGAACCAAGCTTCGTGGGCAGCCCAGAGCAGCGGCAGCAGCAACAACGGCAGCCACCACCAGGCGAATACGCCCAGGGCAACCAGCACCGCCAGGCCGGCCAGCAGCCCCAGGCGCTTGTTGCGCCGGTGGCGCTTGAGCAACTGCTGTTTGCGGCTCACGCCTGGAACACCGGCACGGGGTTGCACCAACGGTCCTTGTACTCGCGGTCGGCACGGCCAAACGAGAAGCGCAGAGGTTTGTTGCGTGCGCGGGCATCGTCCCAGGCAGCCTGGGTGTTGAGGAAGCTCAGCACGCTGCCAGGGCTGAAGGCCTTGGTCTCAGGGTCGACGCCGCCGTTGACGTACTCGACACTGATCCACTGCGGCGCTTCGACCCGATAGACCAGCTGGATGGCGATGGGCTTGTCGTCGAGCAACAGCACCGAGCCGATCAGCAGCTCACGCAGGCGCTCGAGCACATCGGCCATACGCTCGGCACCGGTGGCCGGGAACCCCCAGCGGCGCTGGAACAGGTCGCAGTACATGGCCGCGATCTGCTGGGCATTGAAATCGGTAATAGGGCGCACCACACCACCCGCTTCTTCCAGCAAGCGCAACTCGCGGCGCTGGTTGTAGCGGAATTTCTTCGACAGGTCTTCATGCGCCCGGGCCATCGCCAACTGCTCTTTCTGAGCCTTCAGGCCGCTGAAGCGCCCCTGGTTCAGCTCGGACAGGTAGCGCGCGGTATGGCGCAAGGGTGCGGCGGCATCGCCAGCGCCTGGCAGAATGATCTCGGCATTGCCCAGGTCAAACAGGCCTTTCTTGCCGGCACGCTTGAGCACGTCCTTGGACAGCGCCAAATGACGCCCCCAGGTCGCAACGCCAGCCTTCAGCTCGCCTGCCTGATGCCAGCCCAGGTAACGCACGGGTATCTGCGCCAGGTCCGCCAACTGCTCGATCACCAGCGGGTGCGTGGCAACGCTGCCACCGAAGCGTGCCCACGCCTCGGCGTAGGCGGCAGCGTCGATCACCTGCCATCCGCGTTCTCGCCAAGCCTGAATATGATTGAGCATCACTTGCCCACCACCAGCGCGCTTACCTGCGGCAGCTGCCAGAAGGCTTCGCGCACGGCCTGATCGGAGAAACGCTCGTGCAGGCGCTGCAGCATGTGCGAGGCGCATGCATCGCGCTGCTGCTCGTCCAGCAACGCCATATGCTTCAAGCCTTGGGCCAGCTGCGAGGCATCGCCGAGCGGGAACAACACACCCACACCCTCGACCACTTCACGAGCCCCGCCGCAGGCCGTTGCCAGCACAGGTACGCCGGCCACCATGGCTTCGAGCAGGACCATACCGAACGGTTCATGGTCGGAACTCAGGGCAAACACGTCGAATGCCTGGAAGTAGCGGCGCGCATCCGGGACCTGGCCCAGAAAGTCGACTTGCCCGGCAATGCCCAGCTCGCCAGCCAGCGCCTTGAGCTTGTCTTCCAGGCGCCCCATGCCGAGGATCGCCAGACGAGCGCCGGCCGGCAGCTCAGGCAGGGCTTGGGCAAAGCCGCGCAGCAAGGTCGCCTGGTCCTTGTCCGGGTGCAGGCGCCCGACATTGCCGACGACCCACGCCTGCGCATCCAGGCCAAGGGCCTGACGCGCTTCAGCGCGCGGTACCAGTGCGGCCTGCAGGGCCTCGATGTCGATACGGTTGTACAGCGTCTGGATACGTTCGGCCGGCCACTGAGGCAGGCAACGGCGCATGTCGTCACGCACGGCGTCCGACACGCCAAGCAGGCTCAGCCGTTTGCTGAACAGGTTGGCGAACAGGCGCCGCCCCTTGCGCTCATAGTCGCCGAACGCATGGTGCACGCCGATCACCGGCAGGCCCGTCGCCAGCAAAGCCACGTAGATCGGCTTGAAGCGGTGGGCGATGCAGAAGCTGAAATTGCGCTCGGCCGCGATACGGCGCAGGGCGCGTATGGCGCCGAGCTTAAGGCCGCGGACGGCCTTGGAGCTGAATTGGAGGAACAGCACCTCGTCCGACGCGCAGCCAGCCGCAACCTGCGGGTCGGCGGCGCCGGTGAGAAATACCGTGGTGACCTTGTAGCCGCTGCCCTGGAACAGGCTGGCGTACTGACGGGCGCAGTCGAGGAACGGCCCGTCGTAGCCATGGCAGAACTGCAGGATGCGCGGTTCAGAGCGGCTGGTCATACGCGGCGGCGCCGTCCTTCACAACAAGAATGTCTTCCATGATCAGGTACTGCAGGTCCGAACCGAAGAACATGTTCAGCGCATCTGTCGGCGAGCAGATCATCGGCTCGCCACGGCGGTTGAGCGAAGTGTTCAGCGACACGCCATTGCCGGTCAGGTCTTCCAGTGCCTTCATCATGTCGTAGTAACGCGGGTTGTACTCACGCTTGAGCACCTGGGCACGCGAAGTGCCATCCTCGTGAACCACTTCCGGCACACGGGTTTTCCACTCTTCGGCCACTTCGAAGGTGAAGGTCATGAACGGCGCCGGGTGATCGATCTTGATCATTTGCGGGGCGACGGTGTCGAGCATCGACGGGCAGAAAGGTCTCCAGCGTTCGCGGAACTTGATCTGGTGGTTGATGCGGTCAGCAACCCCTTCGACGCTCGGGCAGCCGATGATCGAACGGCCACCCAACGCGCGCGGGCCGAATTCCATGCGGCCCTGGAACCAGGCCACCGGGTTGCCGTCGACCATGATCCGGGCGATCTGCTGGGGCATGTCGTCGAGCTTGCGCCATTTCGGCTGGTTCGGGTGACGGGCACAGGCGGCGATCACGTCTTCGTTGGAGTACGAAGGGCCGAGGTAGACGTGCTCCATCTTCTCGACCGGTACGCCACGGGCATGCGACACATAGGCCGCAGCACCGACTGCAGTACCGGCGTCACCGGAGGCCGGCTGGACGAACAGCTCTTTGACGTCCGGACGGGCGATGATCTTCTGGTTGAGCTTGACGTTCAGCGCGCAGCCGCCAGCGAAGGCCAGCTTGCCGGTTTCACGCAGGGTGTCGCCCAGGTAGTGGTCGATCATCTGCAAGGCCAGCTTCTCGAACAGCGCCTGCATGCTCGCTGCGTAATGGATATAGGGCTCGTCGGCAATGTCGCCTTCGCGCTTTGGGCCCAGCCATTCGATCAGTTTCGGCGAGAAGTAGAAGCCCTTGCCCTTCTCTTTATAGCGGCGCAGGCCGATGACGTTGGCATACTCGGTATTGATCACCAGTTCGCCGTTCTCGAAGCTGGCCAGGCGGGAGAAGTCATATTTGCTGGCATCGCCATAGGGCGCCATGCCCATGACCTTGAATTCGCCATCGAGCATTTCGAAGCCGAGGAATTCGGTGATCGCGCCGTACAGGCCGCCCAGCGAATCCGGGTCGAAGAATTCCTTGATCTTGTGGATCTTGCCGTTTTCGCCATAGCCGAAGAAAGTGGTGGCGTACTCACCCTTGCCGTCGATACCCAGGATCGCGGTCTTTTCCTTGAAGCCCGAGCAGTGATAGGCACTGGAGGCATGCGCCAGGTGGTGCTCGACCGGCTCGATCTTGACTTTTTTCGGGTCGAAGCCCAGTTGCTCCAGGCACCAGACGATCTTCTTGCGGTAGCGCTTGTAGCGGCGGTTGCCCATCAGGATCGCGTCGAGGGCACGGTCCGGGGCATACCAGTAGCGCTTGGCATAGTGCCAACGAGCCTTGCCGAACAGGCTGATCGGGGCGAACGGGATGGCGACCACGTCGACATCGGACGGCTTGATGCCGGCCTGTTCCAGACAGAACTTCGCCGACTCGTAAGGCATGCGGTTCTTCGCATGCTTGTCACGCACGAAGCGCTCTTCTTCGGCGGCGGCAATCAATTTGCCGTCGATGTACAGGGCCGCGGAAGGGTCATGGCTAAGGGCGCCGGACAGGCCAAGAATCGTCAATGCCAAGGGATTAGCCTCTTCATTCGGTAGAGATGCGCCAGCGGCCTCAGGGGCGGGTGGCGGCTAAAAGGCGGGATTATAACGCAAACACTTCCAACTGGCCCTATCGCCGGCAAGCCGGCACCGACAGGCGCGGCGCCGCGCAAAGAGCGGCGCCGCGCCGGCGACAGGGCCGGCCTGGGCAAGCGCTTTATTCAGCGATCAGCCAGTCCATCCGGTAGCTGCCGGCCGTCTGCGCCAGCTCCCTGGCCAGCCAGGGCAGCAGTTCCTTGAGTTCTTCTTCCAGCCCCCATGGCGGGTTGGCAATTGCCAGGCCCGAACCATTGAGGCCCTGCGGGCTGTCCTGGTGGTGAACGTACAGCTCGACCCGCAGCAGCTTGGGCGCACCAGTGCTGGTCAGGTCCTGGTAGAACCGGGTGAGCGAGCGCTGGTCCTTGATCGGGTACCAGATGGCCGCGACGGTCTGGCGCATGCGGCCGATCGCCTCTTTCATCGAGGTGGTGCAACGTTTGAGCTCATCGGCCTGTTCGAACGGCGGGTCGATCAGCATGATCGCGCGCTTTTCCGGCACCGGCAGCAACGCCCGCGGCACATGCCAGCCTTCACCCAGGTGCACCACCACGCGCGGGTCTTTCTTCATGTTCTCTTTGAGCAGCGGCCCGTCTTCGGGGTGCTTCTCGTTGAGCAGGGCGCGGTCCTGCTGGCGCATCAGGCGGCGGGCCAGCTCCGGCGAGCCAGGGTAGTAGCGCAACTCGCCATCGCTGTTCAGGCGCTTGATGATGCGCAGGTAATCGGCGGCCATGGCCGGCAGATCATCGCGGTTCCACAGGCGCGCGACCCCTTCCAGGTACTCACCGGTACGGGTGGCCTGGTCGCCTTGCAGGTCATACAGGCCCAAACCGGCGTGGGTATCGATATAGGCGAACGGCTGTTCTTTGCGCGACATCAGGGCGATGAGGCGGGTCAGCACGATGTGCTTGAGGACGTCGGCATGGTTGCCGGCGTGGAAGGCGTGACGATAGTTCATGGCAACTCCTGCGCGAGCGGCAAGTTTACCTTGCCTTGCCGGCGGAGTCAGGCCTGGCTGCCGATCGACAGCGCCCCGACCGCCGGTTTAGCGGCGGCCGGGGCACCTCGACCCGACAGGTGTCAGGTATTACTTTTCAGCGTGATACGCGGCATCAGCGGTTTCAAAGCGCGAAACCATGCTGCTCGACGGGCTGCTCAGCTTGCTCACCACGACAATGGCGATGCTGGCGAACAGGAAGCCCGGGATGATTTCGTACAAACCGATGGTGTCGAACTGTTTCCACAGGATCACGGTCAGCGCACCGACCACGATACCGGCCAGCGCGCCGTTACGGGTCATGCCTTTCCACAGCACCGAGATCAGCACGACCGGGCCGAAGGCGGCACCGAAGCCGGCCCAGGCGTAGGCCACCAGGCCCAGCACGCGGTTTTCTGGGTTGGCAGCCATGGCGATGGCGATCAGGGCCACGGCCAGCACCATCAGGCGACCGACCCAGACCAATTCACGCTGCGAGGCATTCTTGCGCAGGAAGGCCTTGTAGAAGTCCTCGGTCAGCGCACTGGAGCACACCAGCAACTGGCAGCTCAAGGTACTCATCACCGCGGCCAGAATGGCCGACAGCAGCACACCGGCCACCCAAGGGTTGAACAGGATCTTCGCCAGCTCGATGAACACACGCTCGTGGTTCTCGGTGACCGGGCCTGCCAGGTCAGGGTTCGCGGAGAAATAAGCGATACCGAAGAAGCCCACGGCGCAGGTACCGACCAGACACAGGATCATCCAGGTCATGGAAATGCGGCGCGCCTTGGCGATGGATTTGACCGAATCGGCGGCCATGAAGCGCGCCAGGATGTGCGGCTGACCGAAGTAGCCCAGGCCCCAACCCATCAGCGAAATGATGCCGATGAAAGAAGCACCCTTGAGCATGTCGAAGTGCGCCGGGTTCTGCGCTTCGATGGCCAGGAAGGTCGTGTCGAAGCCGCCCGTGGAGATCAGCACGATGATCGGGGTCAGGATCAGCGCGAAGATCATCAGCGAAGCCTGCACGGTGTCTGTCCAGCTCACCGCCAGGAAGCCACCGATGAAGGTGTAGGCGATGGTTGCCGCAGCACCGGCCCACAGCGCAGTCTCGTACGACATGCCGAAGGTACTTTCGAACAGACGGGCGCCGGCGACGATACCGGAGGCGCAATAGATGGTGAAGAACACCAGGATGACGATGGCCGAAATGATCCGCAGCAGGCCGCTGCTGTCTTCGAAGCGGCTGGAGAAATAGTCCGGCAGGGTCAGCGCATCGCCGTTGTGCTCTGTCTGCACGCGCAGACGGCCAGCGACGAACAACCAGTTGAGGTAGGCACCGACGGTCAGGCCGATGGCGATCCAGGCCTCGGACAGACCTGAAAAGTAGATGGCGCCCGGCAGGCCCATCAGCAGCCAGCCGCTCATGTCGGAAGCACCAGCGGAAAGCGCGGTGACAACGCTACCTAGGCTGCGACCGCCCAGAATGTAGTCGGAAAGGTTCTTGGTGGAGCGATAGGCGGCAAAGCCGATCAGTACCATTACCGCGATATAGATCACGAAAGTGATCGTTAGTGGATTGCCCATGCTTGTGCCCTGGCGTTTGTTTTTATTTCATGCACAACCGAATCGAGACGGTTGCACCCAGGCGGCGAATCCTATGCAACAACGTTAATAGGGTGCAACCACTTTTCGTCCGCCAGTTGCACCTTCTCGTGCATTTTCAGGTAATGCCGCTTTTTTGCTCCTTTATGGAGCAAAACCCGCGTTTTTCAGAACAAAACGCATCAGAAAAAAACGTATTTGAAGCGTAGGATCATTCATCGGACGAGTTGCACCTTTTCCGTCAAAAAATCGGGTTGCACCTGGTTGCACCCGAAATGTCCTACGGCTACTCTTGGCGTTAGCTTAGGCCACAACCGTGGCAATAACGAGGATAAGAAATGGCGACGACCACCCTTGGGGTCAAACTCGATGACCCTACCCGTGAGCGACTCAAGGCAGCTGCGCAGTCCATCGACCGCACGCCGCACTGGTTGATCAAGCAAGCAATCTTCAACTACCTGGAGAAGCTCGAGGGTGGCGCCACCCTGACCGAACTCAACGGTCAGGCCAACAGCCCGGCCGACGATGCCGGTGAAGTACAGCCCGACCATGCGCACCAGTGCTTCCTGGAGTTCGCTGAGAGCATCCTGCCCCAGTCGGTGCTGCGCTCGGCCATTACAGCCGCCTATCGCCGCCCCGAGCAGGAAGTGGTGCCGATGCTGCTGGAACAGGCGCGCCTGAGCGCGCCCCTGGCCGAGGCGACCAACAAGATGGCCGCCGGCATCGCTGAGAAGCTGCGCAACCAGAAGAGCGCCGGTGGCCGCGCCGGCATCGTCCAGGGTCTGCTACAGGAGTTCTCGCTGTCGTCCCAGGAAGGCGTGGCGCTGATGTGCCTGGCCGAAGCCCTGCTGCGCATTCCCGACAAAGGCACCCGTGACGCGCTGATCCGCGACAAGATCAGCAGCGGCAACTGGCACCCGCACCTGGGCAACAGCCCGTCGCTGTTCGTCAACGCGGCCACCTGGGGCCTGTTGCTGACCGGCAAGCTGGTTTCCACCCACAACGAAGCCGGCCTCACCACCTCGCTCACCCGCATCATCGGCAAGAGCGGCGAGCCGATGATCCGCAAGGGCGTCGACATGGCCATGCGCCTGATGGGCGAACAGTTTGTCACCGGCGAGACCATCGCCGAAGCGCTGGCCAATGCCAGCCGCTTCGAGTCCAAAGGCTTCCGCTACTCCTACGACATGCTCGGCGAAGCCGCGCTGACCGAGCACGATGCGCAGAAATACCTGGCCTCCTATGAGCAGGCGATCCACTCGATCGGCAAGGCCTCCCACGGCCGCGGCATCTACGAAGGCCCGGGCATCTCGATCAAGCTCTCGGCACTGCACCCACGCTACAGCCGCGCTCAATACGAGCGGGTGATGGAAGAGTTGTACCCGCGCCTGCTGTCGCTGACTCTGCTGGCCAAGCAGTATGACATCGGCCTGAACATCGACGCTGAAGAGGCCGACCGCCTGGAGCTGTCGCTCGACCTGCTCGAGCGCCTGTGCTTCGAGCCTTCGCTGGCCGGCTGGAACGGGATCGGCTTCGTCATCCAGGCCTACCAGAAGCGCTGCCCGTATGTGATCGACTACGTCATCGACCTGGCCAAACGCAGCCGTCACCGCCTGATGATCCGCCTGGTGAAAGGCGCCTACTGGGACAGCGAAATCAAGCGCGCCCAGGTCGAGGGCCTGGAAGGCTATCCGGTCTACACCCGCAAGGTGTACACCGACGTTTCCTACGTCGCCTGCGCCCGCAAGTTGCTGGCGGTACCGGAAGCCATCTATCCGCAATTTGCTACTCACAACGCACACACTCTGTCGGCTATCTACCACATCGCCGGTCAGAATTATTACCCGGGGCAGTACGAGTTCCAGTGCCTGCACGGCATGGGCGAACCGCTGTACGAGCAGGTTGTAGGCAAGGTCTCGGAAGGCAAGCTTAATCGCCCGTGCCGCGTCTACGCGCCGGTCGGCACCCACGAAACCTTGCTGGCCTACCTGGTGCGCCGCCTGCTGGAAAACGGCGCGAACACCTCGTTCGTCAACCGTATCGCCGACCACTCGATCTCCATCCAGGAACTGGTCGCCGACCCGGTCGCCAGTATCGAGCGCATGGCCACCCAGGAAGGCAGCATCGGCCTGCCGCACCCGCGCATCCCGTTGCCGCGTGACCTGTATGGCAGTGAGCGGGCCAACTCGGCCGGTATCGACATGGCCAACGAACACCGCCTGGCGTCGCTGTCCTGCGCCATGCTGGCCACGGCCCACAATGACTGGAAAGCCACCCCATTGCTGGCCTGCGCCGCCAGCGAAGGCGCTGCCACAGCGGTACTGAACCCGGCAGATCATCGCGACGTGGTCGGCCACGTGCAGGAAGCCACCGTTGCCGACGTCGACAACGCCATCCAGTGCGCGCTCAATGCCGCCCCCATCTGGCAGGCCACTCCACCCGCCGAGCGCGCAGCGATTCTGGAGCGCACCGCTGACCTGATGGAAGCCGAGATCCAGCCGCTGATGGGCCTGCTCATCCGCGAGGCCGGCAAGACCTTCGCCAACGCCATCGCCGAGGTGCGCGAGGCCGTTGACTTCCTGCGCTACTACGCCGTGCAGGCGCGCAACGATTTCAGCAATGACGCCCACCGCCCACTGGGGCCAGTGGTGTGCATCAGCCCGTGGAACTTCCCGCTGGCCATCTTCACCGGCCAGGTGGCCGCAGCCTTGGCTGCCGGCAACCCGGTACTGGCCAAACCAGCCGAACAGACCCCACTGATCGCAGCCCAGGCTGTGCGCCTGCTGCTCGAAGCCGGCATTCCGGAAGGCGTGCTGCAACTGCTGCCAGGGCGCGGCGAAACCGTTGGTGCCGGCCTGGTCGGCGACGAACGCGTCAAGGGCGTGATGTTCACCGGGTCCACCGAAGTGGCGCGCCTGCTGCAGCGCAACGTCGCCGGGCGCCTGGACAACCAGGGCCGTCCGATCCCGCTGATCGCCGAAACCGGTGGCCAGAACGCGATGATCGTCGATTCCTCGGCGCTGACCGAGCAGGTGGTGATCGACGTGGTGTCCTCGGCCTTCGACAGTGCCGGCCAGCGCTGCTCGGCCCTGCGCGTACTGTGCCTGCAGGAAGACTCGGCTGACCGCGTGATCGAGATGCTCAAAGGCGCCATGGCCGAAAGCCGCCTGGGCAACCCGGACCGCCTGGCCGTGGACATTGGCCCGGTGATCGATGCCGAAGCCAAGGCCGGTATCGAGAAGCACATCCAGGGCATGCGCGAAAAAGGCCGCCCTGTTTATCAGGTCGCCATCGCCGATGCTGCTGAAACCAAGCGTGGCACCTTCGTGATGCCAACGCTGATCGAGCTGGAGAGCTTCGATGAGCTCAAGCGCGAGATCTTCGGCCCGGTACTGCACGTGGTGCGTTACAACCGCCGCAACCTCGACCAGTTGATCGAGCAGATCAACAACTCCGGCTACGGCCTGACCCTCGGCGTGCACACCCGCATCGACGAGACCATCGCCAAGGTGGTGGAGAACGCCAACGCCGGCAACATGTACGTCAACCGCAACATCGTTGGTGCGGTGGTGGGCGTGCAGCCGTTCGGTGGTGAAGGCCTGTCCGGTACCGGCCCGAAAGCGGGTGGCCCGCTGTACCTGTACCGCCTGCTGTCGACCCGCCCGGCAGACGCCATTGGCCGTCACTTCCAGCAACAGGATGGCGAAGGCAAACCGGACCGTACCCTGCACGATCAGCTGATCAAGCCGCTGCACGGCCTGAAGGCCTGGGCCCAGAGCAACCAGCTGGCCGACTTGGCTGCGCTGTGCGACCAGTTCGCCAGCCAGTCGCAGAGCGGCATCGCCCGCCTGCTGCCAGGCCCGACCGGCGAGCGCAACAGCTACACCATCCTGCCACGCGAGCACGTGCTGTGCCTGGCCGACAACGAGGCTGACCTGCTGGCGCAGTTGGCCGCAGTACTGGCCGTCGGCAGCTCGGCGGTGTGGGCAGACAGCGAGCCTGGCAAAGCCCTGCGTGCCCGCCTGCCGCGTGAGCTGCAGGCCAAGGTCAAGCTGGTGGCGGACTGGAACAAGGATGAAGTGGCGTTCGACGCCGTGATTCACCATGGCGATTCGGACCAGCTGCGCAGCGTGTGCCAGCAGGTGGCCAAGCGTGCTGGTGCGATCGTCGGTGTGCACGGGCTGTCCAGCGGGGATCACCAGATTGCGCTGGAGCGGCTGGTGATTGAGCGGGCGGTGAGTGTGAACACCGCGGCGGCGGGGGGGAATGCCAGCTTGATGACCATTGGCTGATTGCTGTTGATAAAAAAGGGGAGCTTCGGCTCTCCTTTTTTATGGGCGCATATCTTGAGATGTTTGGCGCCTGTGAGATCGAGCGCCGCGCGGGCGGCGCTCGATCTCACAGGCGCTGAAACTGCTGCGGCGAATACATTGGGGCCTTCATGCAGCCTGAAGCCAGGCCCTCACTGCTTCATCCCCAACTCAGCATCATCCATCAGTGCCTTGGCCATCGCACTCAAATAATGCGCAGCCCAGAGCATCATCGTTTTCTCATCCATCAACCCGGTAATGGTCAGTTCGCGCACATAGCCCATCAACTCCGAAGACTGCTCTCAGGCATCCCGGCACGGGATACCCGGCTCGATGCGAAACAGTGGATGTGTGCCATTCTCGCCCTGGTAGAAGGTGGTCTTGCCGACGGTGAACTGGGTGTCTTCTGTTGTCATTGTTCAATCCCCTGATAATTCTCGACTGCCTGGCCTGGCCCTTTCGCGGGTTTACCCGCGAAGAGGCCAGCCCAGGCAACACATTACGCAGCCTCAATGCACAGGTCTGGCCTCAGCGGGCATCTGCACCTGAACCAATGCAGACTCAAGCAAAGCCCGCAGCGCCTCCAGTTCATGCATCGTGGTCATCATCAGGATCGAAGCCGGCGACCTGGGCTGCAGCTGCATGGCGTGGTGCACCACGGTTGCGGCACACAGCGCGTGATCCGTGGCCTGGATCAGGGTGTCTTCAAGGGAATGGGCGTTAGGGTGGATCGGGGACTATCTTCAGCATCATGGTTCACCTAGTGATAAAGGCCACTACACACCTGCTGTCAAACAAGAGGGTGGCAGCTGTACATGGGTTGACAGACCGGTAGGCAAACCAAAACCCGGCGCACACGAAGTGCCCCATGCACAGCTGCCATAAAGGCAAAGCGATTCGGTTTGACCTAAGCGGCCTGTCAAAGCCGGTCACTGATTCGGCAGCGACCACCCGAGACTAGGGCCCTACCCAGAGCACCGCAATGGCTTGGAGGGGGTTGGGAGTATGTTTGGGAAATGGACTACATGGAATAGGTGAAAACCTAAAATGATCTGCCGAAACTGGCCGGAATGCGGTGAGACTGGCAGGTGTTCGCGCCTCACCCTTTTCAGCGCCTGTGAGGCCGAGCGCCGCCCGCGCGGCGCTGCGCAGCACAAGGCTGCTCACATTTGTTGCAACGTGGCCATGCCTGTGAGGCCATGGTTGTCAGCCTTGTCGCATGAGCGAAGGAATGCGGGGCGGCAGCCGCGCCAACAGGGAAATACCGTCAAACCACAAAGCGGGCAACCATGGCCGAGCAGTTGCCACGCTATCTTTCCACCATGCGCGCCCCAGAGTTACGCCAAAGCCACCAGATACTCCACCCCTTAAACGCTTCTGAAGCAAGCAACAACCCAACCCATATCCAGTTATTGATGCCAGCAACGACCATAGGCAAGAGCAAAACCACCGAAACTGACGGAACGATGAAAAAAAATCTGAATGGCATCTGCACCAGCGCCAAAAACACCACGATTTTTTTACACCTGAAAAAACCCACGCATGTAACAATAACTGAAAACTGTAAAAACAGCCCGGCCCAGATCACAATGCCTGAACCACCCCAACTCCGCACTACGTCAAGACCACTATTCAAATCCGACAAAAAAGGTATTGCGCCTCGGGCGATATTACGCAAGATGTACAAAATAATATAAAACGCATCCATACTTGCCCAAAGCAAATATAGAGCTCGCTGCTTATTGGTAGTTGACACCATCAATAGGCCCCTATTCTATATTCATACTCCTCGTCAGGTACCACAGGACGCCAGTGCCAGGACTCCCCCGTGATCGCCCAGGCATCATCTGCCTGTACATAGTTTTGCGTTATCCGTCGTACATCCCCATATCGATGTGTAGCCGATAGTCTGGCGAAGCTCCGCTCCTTTTCGCCTAATGGCACCCACCTCTGACTTACCAATCTACGGGTATTAGCATAGTCTTTCCCCTCGCTCGAAAAAAGACGTCCCTCGTCACCTCGGGATGTTAAAAAGTTTGCGGCCAACGCCACCCCAGACCACAATAAATCTGTATCAATACTAAATGTTTTCCACTTGCCAGGGCCATCAGCTTCTGGGTATTTACTCTCAGACAGCAGTAAATCCAGCTTTGATTCCGCCCATCTCAAACGAGGGTAACGCGACACATCAATTGGAGAAATTGGCTGCTCCCGAATAAGGAACCACCTGCCGTCTTCCACCAGCTTCAAAGCTCGCCAGATATCATCCTGCAGCAAAGGACGCCCCGGAGGCAAATCACATGCTTTCTGGAAGTCACACAATCCACGCAGGGTCGTATTTTCCAGCAAAGCCCTCTGAACTACCGAACAAGCAAAAAAAGGGTCTTCAACCCTCTCTAAATCTTCTTTCCAAACGTCGCGCCACTCACAAATCCTGTCCATAGAATTCCTCCACAGTGAAGAATCAATATCTACCTCATTTTCCATCACTGCGGTCGTAGGAGATTTCGGCGCAGCGCGCAGGAATATTCCTGTCGCCTTCTACAAGCACGCCTCTGACGCCTCAAATTTTTCATGCAGTCAGTGGAATAGCAGAGCTTAAAAGGTGCCAAGGCTGACAGATGAATGCCTTTTGATCTCACACGTGCTTCAAGATTTGCTGCGAACGGGTGGCCTTGACGCTCACTCAACCCAGCCCCTTCCCCCGTCAACCAACATCAGAGGCTCCAAATGCGAGGATTTTTGACTGAACATCATCTCAATCAATCATGGTAGCCAGTCTTATTCGGCCAATCCTAGACTCGCCTCAAGCCCGCTCAAGGACCGCCCCCATGCCCGAGACCCTGCTCAGCCCCCGCAACCTGGCCTTCGAACTCTACGAAGTGCTCGACGCCCAAGCCCTCACCCAGCGCCCGCGCTTTGCCGAGCACAGCCGCGAAACCTTCGACGCGGCGCTGACCACCGCGCGCACCATCGCCGAAAGGTACTTCGCCCCGCACAACCGCAAGGCCGACGAAAACGAGCCGCGCTACGTGGACGGCCGCGCTGAACTGATCCCCGAGGTCAAGCCTGCCGTCGATGCTTTCCTCAAGGCCGGCTTCCTCAACGCCAATCGCGACTTCGAGGTCGGCGGCATGCAGCTACCCAGCCTGGTCTCGCAGGCCTGCTTCGCCCACTTCCAGGCCGCCAACGCTGGTACCACGGCCTACCCCTTCCTGACCATGGGCGCGGCCAACCTGATCGAAAGCTTCGGCAGCGACGAGCAAAAACACCTGTTCCTGCAGCCAATGATCGAAGGCCGGTTCTTCGGCACCATGGCGCTGACAGAGCCGCATGCAGGTTCGTCCCTGGCCGACATCCGCACACGTGCCGAACCCGCCGGGGATGGCAGCTATCGGATCAAGGGCAACAAGATCTTCATCTCCGGTGGTGACCACGAACTGTCGGAAAACATCGTGCACATGGTCCTGGCCAAGCTGCCGGACGCGCCACCCGGTGTGAAAGGCATCTCGCTGTTCATCGTGCCCAAGTATCTGGTCAATCAGGATGGCCGCCGTGGCGAGCGCAACGACGTACTGCTGGCCGGGCTGTTCCACAAGATGGGTTGGCGCGGCACCACCTCCACGGCACTGAACTTTGGCGACAATGACCAGTGCGTCGGCTACCTGGTCGGCCAGCCACACCAGGGCCTTGCCTGCATGTTCCAGATGATGAACGAGGCACGCATCGGTGTTGGCATGGGCGCAGTGATGCTCGGCTATGCCGGCTACCTGTATTCGCTGGAGTATGCCCGCCAGCGGCCTCAAGGCCGGCTGCCGGACAGCAAGGACCCTCTCAGCCCGGCGGTGCCGATCATCGAGCACACCGATGTGAAACGCATGCTGCTGGCACAGAAGGCGTACGTGGAAGGCGCCTTCGACCTGGGCCTGTACGCAGCGCGCCTGTTCGACGACACCCAGACGGCTGATGGCGAAAGCGCACGCCAGCAGGCACAAGCGTTGCTCGACCTGCTGACGCCAATTGTCAAATCCTGGCCTTCGACCTTCTGCCTGAAGGCCAACGAACTGGCCATCCAGATCCTGGGTGGCCACGGTTACACCCGCGAATACCCGGTAGAACAATACTACCGCGACAACCGTTTGAACCCGATCCACGAGGGCACCGAAGGCATCCAGTCACTCGACCTGCTGGGCCGTAAGCTGGCACAGCACAACGGAGCCGGCCTCAAACAACTGATTCGCCTGATCGCAAGTACCGGTGAGCGCGCCAGCCACCACCCGAACCTTGATGCCTTGCGCCAACCGCTTGAGCAACTGGTCACTCGCCTGCAAGCCGTGACCCTCGGCCTGCTGGGTGATCTGGCCCATGGCCAGACTGCCGGAGCCCTTGCCAACTCTGCCCTGTACCTCAAGGCCTTTGGCCATTGCGTGATCGGCTGGCGCTGGCTGGAACAAGCGATATATGCCGAGCTTGGCCTGTGCAAGGGCAATGCCGCAGACCGCGACTTCTACCTGGGCAAATTGCAGGCAGCCCGTTATTTCCTGACCTGGGAGGTACCAGGCTGCCATAATGAGCTGGCATTGCTCGAGGCACGCGACGATACCTGCCTGGCCATGCAAGACGGGTGGTTCTAGGGGGAGCCACCGTGCACACGGAGGTTTTCCATGTTCGATTCCAGCGCCCTGCTGCGCCAGCGTTTTGCCACGCTGCGCAGCACGGCCGAGTTGTTTTCCCTGCGCCATGTGAAACAGTCCCACCAGGCGCTTTCGGTACGCCGTAACGTGGCCGAGCCGCCATTTTTCAGCCAGGACGAGGGCGCCATGGTCACGGTGCGGGTCAACGGCGTAGAGGCCTACGCGGCCACCGCCGATCTGTCCCAGCAAGGGCTACAACGAGCATTGGAACATGCCGAAGCCATGGCCCGGCAGATCGCCAGGCACAGCCTGCTTGACCTGCGCGACCAGCCGGTGCCCAGCTCGCGCCACGACCATGTTTCGCCAAATTTCGACCGCCCACTGCCCAGCCTCGCCGACTGCCTGGGCCTGCGCGCCACCGAATCGGCCAGCGTACCCAAGGACAGCCGCCTGGTGGACTGGCAGGCCAGCCTGAGCCAAAGCCTGGTCGAGCAGACCTACCTGAACTCCGCCGGTGCCGAACTGCGCCATGCTCAGCGGTTCCTGTTCCCGGGGCTGAGTGTCACCGCCAGCGACGGCCAGGACAGCCAGAGCCGTAGCCTGGGCCGGGACAACTTCGGCCAGCAGGGTGGCTTCGAAATCATCGAACGCTGCGGCCTGGTCGGTGCTGCTCAGCGTGTGGCCGACGAGGCGCTGCAGCTGCTGCTGGCGGCCAACACACCCAGCGGCCAGCGTGACCTGCTGCTGATGCCAGACCAGATGATGCTGCAGATCCATGAGTCGATCGGCCACCCACTGGAAATGGACCGCATCCTCGGCGACGAGCGCAACTACGCGGGCACCAGCTTCGTCAAAGCCAGTGATTTCGGCCAACTGCAATACGGCTCGCCACTGCTCAACGTGACCTTCGACCCGACCATCGGGGAGGAACTCGCCAGCTACAGCCATGACGACGACGGCAGCCAGGCCAGCAAGCAGTTCCTGATCCGTGACGGTCTGTTGCTGCGCCCGCTGGGCGGCGCGCTGTCGCAGTTCCGTTCCGGGCTCGATGGCGTGGCCAACAGCCGCGCCTGCGGCTGGAACCGCGCACCGATCGACCGTATGGCCAACCTCAATGTCGAGCCGGGTGATCGAACCCTTGAACAAATGATTCAGGGAATCGAGCACGGCATCCTGATGCGCACCAACCGCTCGTGGTCCATCGACGATGCGCGCAACAAATTCCAGTTCGGTTGCGAGTGGGGGCAGCTGATCGAGGGTGGCGAGCTCAAAGGCATCGTCAAAAACCCCAACTACCGCGGCATCTCCGCGCAGTTCTGGCGCAACCTCGCGGCGGTTGGTGACCGTAGCACCTTCCAGGTACTGGGCACGCCCAACTGCGGCAAGGGCGAACCCAACCAGGTGGTGCGGGTGGGCCATGCCGCTCCGGCCTGCGTGTTCCGCCAGATCGACGTATTCGGGGGGGACGCCTGATGAGCGCAACACCACAGCATGCTTTCGAACAACTGGTCAGTGCCCTGCGTGAAGTGAAACATGCAGAAGAACAGTTCACCCTGGGCTACAGCGCTGAACAATCGCAATTCGTGCGTTTCAACCATGCCAAGGTGCGCCAGGCCGGCGAGGTCAGCCAGGCCAGTGCGCACCTGAGGCTGATCCGCGACGGGCGCCAGGCTGAACAGCAAGTGACCCTGAGCGGCGATGCGCAAGTGGACCGTCAGCGCCTGGGCGAAGCCCTTGAACAGCTGCGCCAGACGCTGCCCCTTCTGCCTGCGGACCCCTACCTGCGCCTGGACCAGAGCGCTTGGCACAGCCACAGCCTGCAGGATCAGGCGCTGCCTGAGCTGGGCGAAGTACTGGCGCTGCTCGACGGCGAAGCAGGCGACCTGGACCTGGTTGGGATCTATGCCGCCGGCCCGATCTGCAGGGGCTTTGCCAGCTCTTACGGGGCCTTCGGCTGGCACCAGGCCAACAGTTTCAACTTCGACTGGAGCCTGTTCCACAGTAACGGCCAGGCCGTGAAGGCGAATTATGCCGGCCAGGCGTGGAATGCAGACGAATTCACCGCCCGCCTGCGCCAGGCCCGCGAACAGCTGGGCTTCCTCGGCCGCCCGGCAATTACCCTGAAGCCTGGTAGCTACCGCGCCTATCTGGCGCCTGCCGCGATGGACGAAATCGCCGGCATGCTGTGCTGGGGCGGTTTCTCTGCGCAGTCTCTGGCCACTGGCAACAGTGCGTTGCAGCGCCTGTACAGCGGCGATGCCCGGCTGAGCCCGCTGGTGTGTTTCCACGAGCAGGTCAGTGGGTCGTTGAGCCCGGCGTTTTCCGATGAGGGTTCGCCGCGTCAGGACGTACCACTGATAAGAGAAGGGCAAGCGCTGGGCAGGCTGGTCAGTGCCCGCAGTGCCGCCGAGTTCGAGCTGCTTGCCAATGGCGCGGACAGCTACGAATCGCCCTGCGCACTCAGCCTTGCAGCGGGAAATCTTGCCAACGCAGACATCCTGGCGCGGTTGGGTACTGGCTTGTACATCAGCAACCTGTGGTACCTGAATTACTCGGACCTGCCGGCTGCACGCATGACCGGGCTCACCCGCTTCGCCACCTTCTGGGTGGAAAACGGCCAGATTCAGGGGCCGGTAAGCACCATGCGTTTCGATGACAGCCTGTACAGTCTGCTGGGCAGCCAGCTGGAAGACCTGACCTGTGAGCGAGAGATGATCCTGTCGACCAGCACCTATGGACAGCGCAGTACCGGTTCGAGTCATTTGCCGGGGGCGCTGGTCAAAGGGCTGACCCTGACATTGTGATCGGCTATCCCGGCCTCATCGCCGGCTTGCCTGCGATGAGGCCAGGACAGGCAACACTGAACATTGAGGTTCATATGCCCGAACGCACTCCGCTGGACCCTGTCACCGCCCGCTGGATCCCCTGGGTAGTGGCGATCGCCTTCTTCATGCAGTCCCTGGACGGCACCATCCTCAACACCGCACTGCCGGCCATGGCCCGCTCGCTCGAAGAGAACCCGCTGCGCATGCAGGGTGTGATCATCGCCTACATGCTCACCGTGGCCCTGCTGATCCCCGCCTCGGGCTGGATCGCCGACCGTTTCGGCACCAAGCGTATCTTCTTCAGCGCCATCGTGCTGTTCAGCTTCGGTTCACTGCTGTGTGCCATGGCCAACAGCCTGGGCTTTCTGATTTTCGCCCGTGTGGTGCAGGGCCTGGGCGGCGCACTGATGCTGCCGGTCGGGCGGCTGGTGGTGCTGCGCGCCTATCCACGTAGCGAACTGGTGCGGATCATGAGCTTCATCACCATCCCCGGCCTGCTGGGCCCACTGCTAGGCCCGACGTTGGGCGGCTGGTTGGTCGAGATCCTCACCTGGCACTGGATCTTCCTGCTCAACCTGCCCGTGGGCGCGCTGGGCTGTTACGCCGTGTGGAAGTTCATCCCCGACCTGCGCGGTGCCGAACGCACCACCTTCGATGGCCCAGGCTTCATCCTGTTTGGCGCGGCGATGGTGCTGATCACCATCGCCATGGAAGGCCTGGGCGAGCTGCACCTGCCGCACCTGCGGGTGATGCTCCTGTTGTTCGCCGGCATGGCCTGCCTGGCGGCCTACTGGCTGCGCGCCGGGCGCGATCCCGAACCACTGTTCTCGCCCAGCCTGTTCCGGGTGCGCACCTTCGCCATCGGTATTCTGGGCAACCTGTTCGCACGCCTGGGCAGCGGCGCCCTGCCCTTCCTGGTGCCGTTGCTGCTGCAGGTGGCACTGGGCTATTCGCCGGCGCAGGCCGGCATGAGCATGATCCCGCTGGCGGCGGCGGCAATGGTCGCCAAGTCCGTTGCCCGGCCGCTGATCGAACGCCTCGGTTACCGCATCGTCCTCACCGGCAACACCGTGCTGCTCGGCCTGCTGCTGGCCAGCCTGGGGCTGGTCGACGGGCAGACCCCGTATGCCGTACTGCTGGTGCAACTGGCCCTGCTGGGCGCCGTGAACTCCATGCAGTTCACCGCCATGAACACGGTAACCCTGATCGACCTCGACGATGCCAGCGCCAGCAGCGGCAACAGCCTGCTGTCGGTGGTCGCGCAGCTGTCACTGAGCCTGGGCGTGGCCTGCGCAGGCGCACTGCTGGGCGGTTTCACTGCAGCCGGCAATGCCGATGGTGTGGAAACCACCCTGGGCGCCTTCCAGCTGACCTTCGTGACCATCGGTATCATGGCCATGCTGGCGGCGGCGATCTTCCTGCAGCTGTCGCCGACGGACGGAAGGCGTGCCCGTCGTCCGGAACCGCACATGGAGTCTTAGGGCGAATGGCCACGAGGCTGGTAGACTATGCGGCATTTTTCGCTTCGCAACGCAGGCCCGCCTCGTGACCACCGAATCCACCGCTTTTGCCACCTTGCCGCTGTCCGCCGCCATGCTGGCCAACCTGGACGCCCTCGGCTATGCCTCGATGACGCCGATCCAGGCCCAGAGCCTGCCCGTCATCCTCAGGGGCCAGGACCTGATTGCCCAGGCCAAGACCGGCAGCGGCAAGACCGCCGCCTTCGGCATCGGCCTGCTCAACCCGATCAACCCGCGCTACTTCGGTTGCCAGGCACTGGTACTGTGCCCCACCCGCGAGCTTGCCGACCAGGTTGCCAAAGAGCTGCGCCGCCTGGCCCGCGCTGAAGACAACATCAAGATCCTCACCCTGTGCGGTGGCGTCTCGCTGGGCCCGCAGATCGCTTCGCTGGAACATGGCGCGCACATCATCGTCGGCACCCCAGGACGCATCCAGCAGCACCTGGACAAAGGTACCCTGGTGCTCGACGGGCTCAATACCCTGGTGCTGGACGAAGCCGACCGCATGCTCGACATGGGCTTTTTCGACGCTATCGCCAGCATCATCGGCAAGACCCCGTCGCGCCGCCAGACCCTGCTGTTCTCGGCCACTTACCCCGCCGGTATCGAGCAATTGGCCGCCGACTTCATGCGCAAGCCGCAGCAGGTCAAGGTCGAGAGCCTGCACACCGACAACCAGATCGAACAGCGCTTCATCGAAATCGACCCGCAACAGCGCCTGGAGGCTGTCACCCGCGTGCTCGGCCACTACCGCCCGCAGTCCTGCGTGGCGTTCTGCTTCACCAAGCAGCAGTGCGAGGACGTGGTCGCCCACCTCACCGCCAAGGGCATCGTGGCCCAGGCCCTGCACGGCGACCTCGAGCAGCGCGACCGCGACCAGGTGCTGACCATGTTCGCCAACCGCAGCAGTTCGGTGCTGGTGGCCACTGATGTAGCCGCACGCGGCCTGGATATCGATGGCCTGGACATGGTCATCAACGTGGAGCTGGCGCGCGATGCCGAGATCCACGTGCACCGCGTCGGCCGTACCGGTCGCGCGGGCGAGAAAGGCCTTGCCGTGAGCCTGGTCGCTCCGGCCGAAGGCCATCGGGCCCAGGCCATCGAGGCGCTGCAGAAGAGCCCGCTGCGCTGGGACCAGCTAGACAGCCTGAAGAACAAAGGTGGCGAACCGCTGCTGCCGGTCATGACCACGCTGTGCATCGCCGCTGGCCGCAAGGACAAGCTGCGCCCGGGTGACATCCTCGGTGCGCTGACCGGTGATGCCGGCATCCCGGGCAAGCAGGTGGGCAAGATCGCCATCTTCGACTTCCAAGCCTTCGTGGCGGTGGAGCGGGCGCTGGCCAAGCAGGCGATGCAGCGCCTGAACAGCGGCAAGATCAAGGGCCGCGCCCTGAAAGTTCGCATTCTCTGAAATCTTTGGGGGCCGCTTTGCGGCCCTTCGCGACACAAGGCCGCTCCTACAATGGATTGCGTACGCCTGTAGGAGCGGCCTTGTGTCGCGAAAGGGCTGCGCAGCAGCCCCAGCACTCTTTATGAGGTACCCCGTGCACACCACCGACGTGATCATCCTCGGCGCCGGCGCCGCCGGCCTGATGTGCGCCCAGCTCAGCGCCCGCCGTGGCCGCCGGGTGCTGCTGCTCGACCACGCCAACAAGCCAGGCAAGAAGATCCTCATGTCTGGTGGCGGGCGCTGCAACTTCACCAACCTGTACACCGAGCCGGCCAACTTCCTCTCCCAGAACGCACACTTCTGCAAGTCGGCCCTTGCCCGCTACACACAGTGGGACTTCATCGAGCTGGTGGCCAAGTATGGCGTGCCCTACCACGAAAAGAAGCTCGGCCAGCTGTTCTGTGACAACAAGGCCAGCGACATCCTCAACATGCTGTTGGCCGAATGCGACGAAGCCGGTGCCGAACTGCGCATGCAAACCAGCATCGAGCATATCGAGAAGACCGAAAGCGGCTATCTGCTGCAAACCAGCGCCGGCCAGTTTGCCTGCCAGTCGCTGGTGATCGCCACCGGAGGCCTGTCGATTCCAACGCTGGGCGCAACCGGCTTCGGCTATCAGGTAGCGCGCCAGTTCGGCCATACCTTGCTGCCGACCCGCGCAGGTCTGGTGCCGTTCACCATTACCGAGCCTCAACTCAAGGCACTGTGCACCGAGCTGTCGGGCACCTCGCTCGATTGCACAGCCAGCTGCAACGGCACCAGCTTCCGCGAAAACCTGCTGTTCACCCACCGCGGCCTCAGCGGCCCGGCGATCCTGCAGATTTCGTCGTTCTGGGAGGCCGGCGACACGGTCGAAATCAACCTGCTGCCCGACCGTGATGCCCTGACCTGGCTGCAACAGCAGCAGACCGAGCGCGCCAATGCGGAACTCAAGACCGTATTGGGCGAGGTGTTCACCCGCAAACTGGCCAACCTGCTGGCCGAGCAGTGGTTCGAGTCAAAGCCGATGAAGCAGTACACCCCGGCGGAGCTGGCGCAGATCGCCGACAAGCTGGCGGCCTGGCAGCTGGTACCGGCAGGTACCGAAGGCTATCGCACCGCCGAAGTCACCCTGGGTGGCGTCGATACCCGTGAGGTGTCGTCGAAAACCATGGAATCGCTGAAGAGCCCCAACCTCTATTTCATCGGTGAAGTGCTGGATGTCACCGGCCACCTGGGCGGTTTCAATTTCCAATGGGCCTGGGCATCGGCCAACGCTGCAGCACAGTTCGTGTAGAGTAGAATCCATTCAGCAGCACGGAACGCTTCTTGCTGGTCCGTGCCGCAATGCATTCAATCGATCACTGCCAGCAGGCCATCATGTCATCGAGCTCGTTCCGTCAGTCATTGCGTCGCCTGTGGGGTCAAGACAAGTTCAGCTACGCCATCCGCGTGACCATCGCGCTCACCGGCAGCATGGCCTGGTGCTGGTACCAGAACGAGATGAGCCTGCTCATCCCGCTGTTCCTCGGCATCATCGCCAGCGCCCTGGCCGAGACCGACGATAGCTGGCAAGGCCGCCTCAGCGCGTTGCTCGTCACCCTGCTGTGTTTCGCCATTGCCGCGCTTTCGGTGGAACTGCTGTTCCCCTACCCCTGGATCTTCGCCGTCTCCATGGCCTTGGCCGCCTTCTCCCTGACCATGCTTGGCGCATTGGGTGAACGCTACGGCGCGATCGCATCGGCAACGCTGATTCTGTCGGTGTACACCATGATCGGCGTGGACCAGCGCGGCGGCGAAGTCAGCGACTTCTGGCATGAACCGTTGCTGCTGGTGGCCGGTGCCGCCTGGTATGGCCTGCTCTCGGTGCTGTGGCAGGCGCTGTTCTCCAACCAACCGGTACAGCAGAGCCTGGCCAAACTGTTCTTCGAACTGGGCACTTACCTCAAGCTCAAGGCCAGCCTGTTCGAGCCGATTCGCACACTCGATGTCGAAGCCCAGCGCCTGGCACTGGCCCAGCAAAACGGCAAGGTGGTGGCCGCGCTGAATGCCGCCAAGGAAATCATTCTGCACCGGGTGGGCAACAGCCAGCCCAACTCCAAGGTCAGCCGCTACCTGAAGCTGTACTTCCTGGCCCAGGACATCCACGAAAGAGTGAGCGCCTCGCACTACCCTTACAACGCCCTCACCGAGGCGTTCTTCCACAGCGACGTGATGTTCCGCTGCCAGCGCCTGCTGCGCAAACAAGGGGCATCCTGCCAGGAACTGGCACGCTCGATCCGGCTGCGCCAGCCGTTCGTTCTGGCCACCGGCTTCGCCGAGGCCCTCGAGGACCTCAACGCTTCGCTGGAACACCTGCGTAACCAGAACAACCCGGCCTGGCGTGGCCTGTTGCGCTCACTACGCGCCCTGGCCGCAAACCTGGCCACGCTGGACCGCCTGCTTGGCGCCGCCAGCAACCCCGACAGCCTGGCCGACGCCAGCGACAGCAGCCTGCTCGACCGTTCGCCACGCAATCTCAAGGATGTA
Organism: Pseudomonas sp. p106; assembly: GCF_003936645.1. Taxonomy (NCBI): domain Bacteria; kingdom Pseudomonadati; phylum Pseudomonadota; class Gammaproteobacteria; order Pseudomonadales; family Pseudomonadaceae; genus Pseudomonas; species Pseudomonas sp. p106. Next base: position 50,410 of record NZ_RHQR01000004.1, on the reverse strand, counting down.
TGGAAGCGGTTGCGCACCCAGCTCACACCTACCTCGCTGCTGTTCCGCCATGCCCTGCGCCTGTCGCTGGCGCTGTCGGTGGGCTACGGCATGGTGCACTTGATTCACCCGACCCAAGGCTACTGGATCATCCTCACCACCCTGTTCGTCTGCCAGCCCAACTATGGCGCCACCCGGCGCAAACTGGTGCAGAGGATCTTCGGCACAGCCATCGGCCTGACCGTGGGCTGGGCCCTGTTCGACCTGTTCCCGAATCCGCTCATCCAGTCGGCGTTCGCAGTGGTGGCCGGGGTGGTGTTCTTCGTCAACCGGACCACCCGCTACACCTTGGCCACGGCGGCGATCACGCTGATGATCCTGTTCTGCTTCAACCAGATCGGCGATGGCTACGGCCTGTTCCTGCCACGGCTGTTCGATACCTTGGTCGGTAGCCTGATCGCCATTCTCGCCGTGTTCCTGTTCCTCCCCGACTGGCAGGGCCGCCGCCTTAACAAGGCGCTGGCCAATACCTTAGCCTGCGCAAGTGTGTACCTGCGTCAGATCATGCAGCAGTATGCCCACGGCAAGCGCGATGACCTGGCTTACCGCCTGGCCCGGCGCAACGCACACAACGCTGACGCGGCGCTGTCCACCACGCTGGCCAACATGCTCATGGAGCCGGGGCACTTCCGTAAGGAGGCCGACGTGGGCTTCCGCTTCCTGGTGCTGTCGCATACCTTGCTCAGCTACCTCTCAGGGCTGGGGGCACACCGTGATACGGCGCTGCCGGCAGAGGTCCATGAACAGTTGATCGAGGGGGCGGGGCAGGCATTGGCCGCCAGCCTCGACGAAATCGCCAACGGCCTGGCCGCGCGGTTACCCGTGGCGATTCACAGCGATGCCGAAGAAGCCTTGGCCAATACGCTGGAGCAGATGCCTGAGGAACTGGATGAACATCAACGATTGGTGCAGACCCAGTTGGCGCTGATCTGCCGGCAGTTGGGGCCCTTGCGGACCTTGGCCGCGCACCTGATCAAAGAGGGCTCACCGGCCTGATTGTTCGTTGCCTGCGCTGCACATCAAAAGCCATGCTGGCGCAGAAGCCTTGCATAGCTGCCGTCTGCCTTCATCGCTGCAATGCTGCGTTCGAACCGCTCGACGATCTGCCGATGCTCAGGGTGCTTGAGGCTCACCAGAATATGCAGGGTGTTCTCGCCCAGCGCGGGTTCGACCAGCACTACCCCATCACGCACCTGCTCGGGTTCGCGCTGCAGGTTGTAGCGCGCCACGAACTCATCTTCCACTGCCAGATCCACCCGCCCTGCCGCCAGCATGCGCACGGCGGAGGAAAAGTTGCGTACCGGCACCTTGTGCAAGCGGGTGTCGCTATCGAATTCGGGTGAGTAGGCATAATCACGCACCACGGCAATGCTGTAGGGATACAGATCAGCCTGGCGCCTGTAACGGAAGCTGTCGCCCTTGCGCTTGAGCAAACGAATGCGGTTGGTCAGGTAGGCCTTGGAAAACTGGCCGATGCGGGTACGCGTATCGTTGTACCAGGCATTGATCAGTACGTCGTAACGGCCTTCGCTAACCCCGAGCAGCGCCCGCGCCCACGGTACTTCCTCGTACTCGCTGGGGTAACCTGCACGCGCCAGCGCCGTGGTGACGATGCTGGTGGCAAGGCCACCACCGGGCATGCCGGCATCAGTGAACGGCGGCCAGGTATCGGCCACCAGCCGTAGTTTGCCCTGGCCCAAGGCTGGCCCAGCCAGCATCACACCCAACAATCCCAGAACGCAAAGCAGTGGCCGCATGCTCAAGTCCTTTTGCAGTGGTAGGCACAGGCTGTTGATGGCGGTCTTCGATAACGCAAGTCATGAGACTACACAAAGCCGCCGCACAGGGCAGCGGCCAATAGTGTCAATTAGCCTCTATTTTGGCCGAAGCAGGCAGCCCCCCGCATTTACGGGTAGCCGAGCACTTCCCTGATCTGGCGCAGATGGCGGATGATCCACTGCTTGTCGATCGCACCCCAGTCATGGATGCGATAATGCCCGGCATGGTTGCGCGCCCCTTCCTGCTGCTCGAACTCGCAGACAATGTCCAGGTCAGCCAACGCAGCGATGGTGTCCTGCGCGGTGCGGCGCGGCATCCCGGTGGCTTCCATCAAGGCTGGCACGCTGGTAGCGGTCTGGCTGTCGATCAGCCAGGCCACGTACAGGCGGCGATAGAAACTGCTCTTGGTCTTGCTCACATCCATGCTGCGTGATCCTTACAGGTTACCCGGCAGCTCCCGATAGGTCAGGTAGACGCGCAGGTCGAATTCCAGTTGGTGGTAGTCCGGCTCCATGTGCTGACAAAGCTGGTAGAAGGCTTTGCTGTGGTCACGCTCGCGCAGGTGCGCCAGTTCATGTACCACGATCATGCGCAGGAACTGCGGCGCCGCCTCCTTGAACAGCGAGGCGATGCGGATTTCCTTCTTCGCCTTGAGCTTGCCACCCTGTACCCGCGACACCGCAGTATTGAGCCCCAGCGCACGGTGGGTGAGGTCCAGGCGGTTGTCGAACAGTACCTTGTCCAGGCTTGGCGCACTGCGCAGGTATTGCTGGCGCATATCCTGGGCGTAGCCGTACAGCGCCTTGTCGCTCTGCACTTCATGGCGATCGGGATAGCGGCGTTGCAGGTAGTCGCCCAGGCGGTCGCTGTCGATCATCTGCTGCACCTGCTCTTGCAGGTGCGGCGGGTAAGCTTGCAAATAGCGTAATACGGTCATGGCATGACATTCGGCGTAACGAATACCGATTCTAGCCAATCAGGACTGCGGCCAGGGAAAAATTGCCGGAAAGCCGCTGGCATCGGCGGCGGTCATCGGCCGGGCGACAAGGAAGCCCTGCACGTAGGCGCAACCGTTTGCCTTGAGCCAAGCAGCCTGGGCCGCAGTTTCCACGCCTTCGGCGATGACCGTGACGTTGTACTCGGCGCACAGGCCGATGACACTGCGCACCAACGCGGCGTCCGGCGCCGAATCGGGCAGGCGCGCCACCAAATGGCGGTCCAGCTTCAAGGTGTCGACAGGCAAGTCGCGCAGCATGCGCAGCGAGCAGTCGCCAGCACCAAAGTCGTCCAGCGCCACGCGCACTCCCAGCTCGCGCAGGCGGTGGATCTGCTTGATCGCCGCGTCGATGTTGTACATCAGTGAGGTCTCGGCAACTTCCACTTCCAGTTGCGCCGGGTTGAGCCGGTAATCCTGTATCACCCGCTGCAGCTCATCGACAAGCCCAGGCATGGCGAACTGAGCGCGGCTCAGGCTGATACCCAGCACCAGATCGGGGGCAAAACGCTCACACCAGGCCTGACGCTGCGCCGCCCCCTGGCGGTAGATCCAGCTGGCCAGGCGCGTTATCAGTCGCGCCTCCTCAAGCAAAGGGATGAACAGCCCCGGCGGTACATCGCCGACGCTGGGGTGCTGCCAGCGCAGCAGGGCTTCGAAACCGCGCAGGTGACCATCGGCGAAAGCGACCTGGGGCTGGTACACCATGTTGAAGCCTTGCGACTCGACGGCGTGCCGCACGCTGTCCTCAAGCATCAGCCGTGACCGCGCCCGGCCATTGAGCTCCTGGTCATAGAAGCGGTACTGCCCGCGCCCAGCCTGCTTGGCCGCATACATCGCCGCATCGGCGGCACGCAACAGGCCTTCGACAGTGGCACCGCAGTCCGGGAAGGTGGCAATGCCGATGCTGACACCCAGGCAGACATCCAGGCCGGCCACCTGGCGCTGGACGGACATACGCTCTAGCAGTTGCTCGGCAAAGCGGCCGGCTTGTTCCGGATACGGCAGGCCATCGAACAGCGCCGTGAACTCGTCGCCGCCCATGCGTGCCAGCAGCGCCTCACTACCAAGGCAGTCTTTGAGCTGCTCGGCAACCCAACCCAGTACCCGGTCCCCGGCCTCGTGGCCGAGCGAGTCATTGATCCGCTTGAAACCATCCAAATCCATGTACATCAAGGCCTGGGCCTTGTCTGAGCGTTCGTTGCGCAGCAGCACGCTTTCAGCGGCCTGATAGAACCCACGGCGGTTGAGCAGGCCGGTAAGCGGGTCGGTCACCGCCTGGTATTCGAGCTGCTGGTGCAAATTGCGCACCGCCGACATGTCCAGCACCGTCACCACCATCGCCTGCTGATCGGCCGGCAGCGGTGCGCAGGACAATGCCACCGGGACCAGATGACCGCCTGCCGTGCGCAGGTGGGCGTCGTGTACACGGAAGATCTGCCGTGACTGGTAGGCCTGATGGAAATCCGATTCGCTCCAGAGGGTGGCATTGGGCAGTTGCAGCAACTCAAGTAACTGCACGCCCTGCAATTGCTCGACCGGGGCATCGAGCAAGCGCGAGATCGCCGGGTTGGCAAAGCTGATGTTGCCGTGGGCGTCGACCACCAGAATACCTTCGGCGGCATTCTCCAGGATGGACGCATTGAACGCCCTGGCCGCCTCCAGTTCGCGCGTCAAGCGTTGCAGCATGCGCCGGTTGCGCTGCTGGTCCAGTTGCGCCTGCACCTTGGGCTTGAGGATCTGCGGGTCGAACGGCTTGAACAGGTAATCCACCGCACCACTGGCATAGCCCTTGAGCACGGCGGCATCGGACTGCTCGTTGGCGGTGAGAAAGATGATCGGGGTCAGCCGGGTACGGTGGCTGCCACGCATCAGCCGGGCAACCTCGAAGCCGTCCATTTCGGGCATCTGCACGTCGAGCAACACAAGGTCGACTTCGTGCTCCAGCAAGGCGCTCAAGGCTTCCGTCCCTGAACCTGCTGTCAGCACCTGCCAATCTGTGCGGGCCAGTAAGGCTCGCATGCTAATGAGGTTCTCAGGGTAATCGTCCACCACCAGGAGAACCGAGTTGCCATCCGGTGGTTGAGGGTAAGCGCCATCCATGCTGCTTTCTCTTGTATGACCGACTTCGACTTGCATCTGGATCCGGTTTAACACTCTAGACTCGAGTGTGTAACACGCAATGCAATCAGAACGCTATCAGTGACTAAAGGTAAGGGTAGTCGACTAACGGTCGTTTGCCGGGCATTCAGCCATAAAAAAACCCACATTTCTGTGGGTCTTTTTAAGGCGGCCTGTGATCAGTTGACCTTGGCGGCCAGCTCACCTTTCAGGTAACGCTGGAACATGCCTTCCAGGGAGATCGGCTTGATCTTCGAGGCATTACCGGCGGTGCCGAAGGCTTCGTAACGTGCGATGCACACATCGCGCATGGCTTTCACGGTTTCACCGAAGAACTTGCGCGGGTCGAACTCGCTCGGGTTCTGCGCCATCAGGCGGCGCATGGCACCGGTGGAGGCCAGGCGCAGGTCGGTATCGATGTTGACCTTGCGCACGCCGTGCTTGATGCCTTCAACGATTTCTTCGACCGGTACGCCGTAGGTCTCTTTGATGTCGCCGCCGTACTGGTTGATGATCGCCAGCCACTCCTGCGGTACCGAGGAAGAACCGTGCATCACCAGGTGGGTGTTGGGGATGCGCTTGTGGATTTCCTTGATGCGGTCGATCGCCAGCACGTCACCGGTTGGCGGCTTGGTGAACTTGTAGGCACCGTGGCTGGTGCCGATGGCGATGGCCAGGGCATCCACCTGGGTCTTCTTGACGAAGTCGGCGGCTTCTTCCGGGTCGGTGAGCATCTGGCTGTGGTCCAGCACGCCTTCGGCGCCGATGCCGTCTTCTTCACCGGCCATGCCGGTTTCCAGCGAACCCAGGCAGCCCAGCTCGCCTTCGACCGAAACACCACAGGCGTGCGCCATGGCGACAGTCTGCTGAGTGACGCGGACGTTGTACTCGTAGTCGGTCGGGGTCTTGCCGTCTTCGCCCAGCGAGCCGTCCATCATCACCGAGCTGAAGCCCAGCTGGATCGAACGCTGGCACACGTCAGGGCTGGTGCCGTGGTCCTGGTGCATGCACACCGGGATGTGCGGGAATTCTTCGATGGCGGCCAGGATCAGGTGACGCAGGAACGGCGCGCCAGCGTATTTGCGGGCACCGGCCGAAGCCTGGACGATCACTGGGGAGTCGGTCTTGTCGGCCGCTTCCATGATGGCGCGCATCTGCTCGAGGTTGTTGACGTTGAAAGCTGGAACGCCGTAACCGAACTCGGCGGCGTGGTCCAGCATCTGGCGCATGCTAATGAGTGCCATTGTGTATCTCTCTCCCGACAAGCGTCGTTTTGTTTCGTGCAAGCCTGCCGCAGGGGCGGTTGCTGTTCAAGTAGTGTGGGCCACCGGTGCGGCCCGGCCAGTCACGGTGCCTTGCAGCCCCGCCCAATCAGATCGTTGGTTGCCACCCAGTACACCAGGCCTTCCTCGCCCTTGGTGTGGAAGGCCAGCACGCCATCGCTGTACATCGCGCCCGACGCACTCGGCTCGGACTTGAGCCGGTAGACCTGGTCGCCGCCGCCGAGGCGCACGTCGACCGAATCCTGTTGCACATCGGCGAAGCGCCAGAGCACTTCGGTCTGGCTGTCACAGACCCAACGGGTCCAGGCGGCTGCCGGGGCGGGTTGCGCCGGCTGCAGCAGCGAGCATCCTGCCAGTGTCGCCAGGGCCATCAAGGCCATCAAGGCCATCAGCGCTTTCATTGCATATCCTCTAGATGACCACACAATGGTCGCTTGGTTGCCTGCTCCGACGAAGCGCATCGGTTCATGGGCAGCCAGGCGCCTTGCGCTGGTGGTCTTCGTCATACTTTTCCAGGCCTTCCGGGCCCACGCGCTTGCTGATTACCGGCACGGTCTCGGCCTGCCACTCAGACTGGTAGCAGCCGCCCTTGGGGGGCTGCGCCGGATCGTTGTCCGAGGACGGGCTGCTGGAGCATGCGCTCAGCAAACCAGCCAGCAAGATCACAGGCAATTGCTTGACCATCAGGTCGCTCCCTTTGCCAGGCGCCGCCATTGTCAGGCTTTTGCCCGCTCTTCAAGGATCGCCACGGCCGGCAGTACCTTGCCTTCGACGAACTCGAGGAATGCACCACCACCGGTAGAAATGTAGGAGATCTCGGCGCTGACGCCATATTTGTCGATGGCTGCCAGGGTATCGCCACCGCCAGCGATGGAGAATGCGGCGCTCTCGGCGATAGCCTTGGCCAGTACCTTGGTGCCGTTGCCGAACTGGTCGAACTCGAACACACCGACCGGGCCGTTCCACAGGATGGTTTTCGACGACTTCAGCAGTTCGGCGAAGTTGGCCGCAGTCTGTGGCCCGATGTCCAGGATCATGTCGTCAGCGGCCACGTCGGCGATGGCCTTGACGGTGGCCTCGGCGCTCTCGGCAAACTCCTTGGCAACCACCACGTCGACTGGCAGCGGTACGCTGACCTTGGCGGCGATGGCCTTGGCGGTTTCCACCAGGTCAGGCTCGTACAGCGACTTGCCCACCGGGTGGCCGGCGGCGGCCAGGAAGGTGTTGGCGATGCCGCCACCAACGATCAACTGGTCGCAAACCGAGCTCAGGCTGTTCAGCACGTCCAGCTTGGTGGAAACCTTGGAGCCGGCAACGATGGCCGCCATTGGTTTGGCCGGTGCCTTCAGGGCTTTGCCCAGGGCGTCCAGCTCGGCGGCCAGCAGCGGGCCTGCCGCAGCGACCTTGGCGAACTTGGCGACGCCGTGGGTGGAGCCTTCGGCACGGTGAGCGGTGCCGAAGGCGTCCATGACGAAGACGTCGCACAGGGCCGCGTACTTGTGCGCCAGCTCGTCGGCGTTCTTCTTCTCGCCCTTGTTGAAGCGAACGTTCTCGAACAGCACCAGGTCACCGGCCTTGACCTCGATGCCATCGAGGTAGTCGGCGACCAGTGCAACGTCGCGGCCCAGGGCCTTGCTCAGGTAGTCGGCAACCGGCTTGAGGCTGTTCTCGGCCGAGAACTCACCTTCGGTCGGGCGGCCCAGGTGCGAGCAGACCATTACCGCCGCGCCCTTCTCCAGGGCCAGCTTGATGGTCGGCAGCGCAGCCAGGATACGCGCGTCGCTGGTTACCACACCGTCCTTCACAGGCACGTTGAGGTCTTCGCGGATCAGTACGCGTTTACCTTGCAGGTCGAGGTCGGTCATCTTCAACACGGTCATGAATGCAGTCCTTCAGGGCTGTTTGGTGCGGGTTGGGTGGACGACGTGCAGATAATGTTCGGCAACGTCGAGCATACGGTTGGCAAAACCCCATTCGTTGTCGAACCAGGCCAGCAGGTTCACCAGGCGGGGGCCCGAGACGCGTGTCTGGCTGGCATCGACGATCGCCGAATGCGGGTCATGGTTGAAATCACAGCTGGCGTGGGGCAATTCGGTGTAAGCCAGCAAGCCTTTGAGCGGGCCATCCAGCGCCGCCTCGCGCAGCACCCGATTGACTTCGACCGCACTGGTGTCACGGGCGGTCTGCAGGGTGATGTCCAGGCACGACACGTTGACGGTAGGCACGCGTACCGCTTTGGCCTGTATTCGCCCGGCAAGTTCCGGCAGCAGGCGCTCGATACCACGCGCCAGGCCAGTGGACACCGGGATCACCGACTGGAAAGCCGAGCGCGTACGGCGCAAATCCTCATGATGGTAGGCATCGATCACCGGCTGGTCGTTCATTGCCGAGTGAATGGTGGTGATCTGTACGTACTCGATGCCGAACGCCTGGTCCAGTACCCGCAGCAGCGGTACGCCACAGTTGGTGGTACAGGAGGCGTTGGACACCAGGCGCTCGGTGCCGGTCAGGCAAGCCTGGTTGATGCCGTAGACCACCGTCGCATCCACATCGGCCTCGCTGGCCATGGGCTGCGAGAACAGCACCCGCGGCGCACCGGCATCAAGAAAGCGCTGACCATCGGCACGGGTGTGATAGGCGCCGGAACACTCCAGCACCAGGTCGATGTCCAGGGCGGCCCAGTCGACGCCCTCGGGGGTGGCACTGCGCATGACCTTCACGCAGTCACCATTGATATGCAGACAGTCGCCGTCGACCTTCACGTCGCCGGGGAATCGGCCGTGAGTGGAGTCGAAGCGTGTCAGGTATTCCACACTGGCCTGGTCGGCCAGGTCGTTCAATGCAACGATTTCGAAGCCAGCCTTTGCCCCACGCTCAAACAGTGCGCGCAGGACACAGCGGCCGATGCGGCCGTAACCGTTGAGTGCAACTTTGTAGGGACGCGGGTGGGGCATTGGTGGGCTCGCTAACGCATGGTGGCTGTTGGGGCCGCGTTGCGGCCCATCGCGACACAAGGCCGCTCCTACAGGCACCGCGCCAACATCGAGGCTGCGCGGTAACTGCAGGAGCGGCCTTGCGTCGCGATGGAGGGCCAAGCCCTCCAGGGTTGCATCAGTCTTCCAGCAGCTCTTCGGCAGTACCCAGGATGTTCTCCAGGGTGAAGCCGAACTCCTCGAACAGTGCGCTGGCCGGAGCCGATTCACCGTAAGTGGTCATGCCGATGACACGGCCTTCGAGGCCCACGTACTTGTACCAGAAGTCGGCATGAGCCGCTTCGATGGCGATGCGGGCACCCACTTGCAGCGGCAGTACGGACTGCTTGTAGGCCGCATCCTGTGCGTCGAACACGCTGGTGCTCGGCATCGACACGACACGTACCTTGCGGCCCTGCTCGGTCAGCTTGTCGAACGCCTGAACGGCCAGGCCCACTTCCGAACCGGTGGCGATCAGGATCAGCTCGGGCTCGCCGGCGCAGTCCTTGAGCACGTAACCGCCGCGGGCGATATCGGCGATCTGCTGGGCGTCGCGGTCCTGATGCTGCAGGTTCTGGCGCGAGAAGATCAGCGCCGATGGGCCGTCCTTGCGCTCCAGGGCGTGCTTCCAGGACACAGCCGACTCGACTGCGTCGGCCGGGCGCCAGGTGTCCAGGTTCGGCGTGCTGCGCAGGCTGGTCAGTTGCTCGATCGGCTGGTGGGTCGGGCCGTCTTCGCCCAGGCCGATGGAGTCGTGGGTGTACACATGGATGACGCGCTGCTTCATAAGGGCGGACATGCGCACGGCGTTACGGGCGTATTCCATGAACATCAGGAACGTCGCGCCGTAAGGCACCAGGCCGCCGTGCAGGGCAACCCCGTTCATGATCGCGGTCATGCCGAACTCGCGCACGCCGTAGAACACGTAGTTGCCGCTGGCGTCGTTGGCGTCCACACCCTTGCAGCCCTTCCACAGGGTCAGGTTGGAGCCGGCCAGGTCGGCCGAGCCGCCAAGGAATTCCGGCAGCAGTGGGCCGAAGGCATTCAGGGTGTTCTGGCTGGCCTTGCGGCTGGCGATGGTCTCGCCCTTGGCAGCGACTTCAGCGATGTAGGCAGCGGCCTTTTCGGAGAAGTCGGCTGGCAGATCACCGCTCAGACGGCGCTTGAGTTCGCTGGCCAGTTCCGGGAAGGCGGCAGCATAGGCATCGAACCGCGTGTTCCACTCGGCTTCAGCCTTGGCGCCTGCTTCTTTGGCGTCCCATTCGGCGTAGATGTCGGCAGGAACTTCGAACGGAGCGTGGTTCCAGTTCAGTTCCTTGCGGGCCAGGGCGATTTCGTCGTTGCCCAGCGGAGCACCGTGGCAGTCTTCCTTGCCCTGCTTGTTGGGCGAGCCGAAACCAATGATGGTCTTGCAGCAGATCAGGGTCGGACGGTCGCTCTTGCGCGCAGTCTCGATAGCCGTGCGGATCTCGTCGGCGTCGTGGCCGTTGACGTTGCGGATCACCAGCCAGTTGTAGGCCTCGAAGCGCTTGGGGGTGTCGTCGGTGAACCAGCCTTCCACTTCACCGTCGATGGAAATGCCGTTGTCGTCATAGAAGGCCACCAGCTTGTTCAGGCCCAGGGTGCCGGCCAGCGAGGCGACTTCGTGGGAGATGCCTTCCATCATGCAGCCGTCGCCGAGGAACACGTAGGTGTTGTGGTCGACGATGTTGTGGCCTTCGCGGTTGAACTGGGCACCCAGCACTTTCTCCGCCAAGGCAAAGCCCACGGCATTGGCCAAACCTTGGCCCAGCGGGCCGGTGGTGGTTTCCACACCCGGGGTGTAGCCGAACTCGGGGTGGCCCGGGGTACGGCTATGCAGCTGGCGGAACGACTTGAGGTCGTCGAGGGTGACGTCGTAGCCGGTCAGGTGCAGCAACGAGTAGATCAGCATCGAGCCGTGGCCGTTGGACAGCACGAAGCGGTCACGGTCGGCGAAGCTCGGGTTGCTCGGGTTGTGCTTCAGATAGTCGCGCCAAAGCACTTCGGCGATATCCGCCATGCCCATGGGGGCACCTGGGTGGCCGCTGTTGGCCTTTTGCACGGCATCCATGCTGAGGGCACGAATGGCGTTGGCACGTTCACGACGGCTGGGCATCGCTTATCTCCTGGGGCTTGAATAGGTGGTGTAACGAAAAAGGCGACCATTTTCCCCCACTGGGGGGCTGGGGGCAAACATTTAAGCGGCAAGCGGCAAGCTTTAAGCAGCAAGAGAAAGCCGAAGCGTGCGCGCAAGGCTCTATTTCTTGCAGCTCATCGCCAATATCAAAACTTTTTGATATTGGTCTTGCTAGGGCAACGATGCCTGTCTAGACTGCCGCGTCATGAACCTCCGTGCGCAACCGATCCCTCAGCGAAGCGACACACTGGCAGCCCTGTGCAAAGCCAGTGGCGACGAACTGCGCCTGAATGTCCTGCGCGCCCTGGCCAGCGACTCGTTCGGCGTCCTGGAGCTGGCACAGATTTTCGACATCGGGCAGTCGGGCATGAGCCATCACCTCAAGGTTTTGGCCCAGGCCGAGCTGGTGGCTACGCGCCGCGAAGGCAATGCGGTTTTCTACCGCAGGGCCCTGCCCGACAGCCACCGCCTGGGCGGCCGCCTGCACACCGCGCTGCTCGAAGAGGTCGACGACCTGACACTACCGCTGGACGTGCAGGCGCGCATCGCTCAGGTGCAACAACGCCGCGCCGCCACCAGCCAGGACTTTTTCCTGCGCGTGGAAGAAAAGTTCCGCGCCCAGCAGGACCTGATCGCCGGCCTGCCGCAGTACCGCGAAAGCCTGCTGGCGCTGCTCGACACACTGAATTTCGAGCCGACCGCCAGCGCGCTGGAAGTCGGCCCCGGCGACGGCGGCTTTTTGCCCGACCTGGCCCGGCGCTTCGCCTGTGTCACAGCCCTGGACAACAGCCCGACCATGCTCGAGCTGGCGCGCCAGGTCTGCGAACGCGAACGCCTGGATAATGTAAACCTGCAGTTGGCCGATGCACTGGGTGCAACGGATGTGGAAGCCGACTGCGTTGTGCTGAACATGGTCCTGCACCATTTCAGCGACCCGGCCCTGGCCCTGCGCCTTTTGGCCAAACGGGTGAAGGCAGGCGGCAGCCTGCTGGTCACCGAACTGTGCAGCCACGATCAGGATTGGGCGCGGGAAGCCTGCGGCGATCTCTGGCTTGGTTTTGAACAGGACGACCTGGCCCGTTGGGCCAACGCTGCCGGGCTGGCCCCGGGGGACAGCCTCTATGTGGGCTTGCGTAACGGTTTCCAGATACAGGTCCGCCATTTTCAGCGGACGGCTGGCGACACACACCATCGGTAAATTTTAGGAACCCGTCGAGATGAGCGAATACTCCCTTTTCACCTCCGAGTCCGTGTCCGAAGGGCATCCGGACAAGATCGCCGACCAGATTTCGGATGCGGTCCTGGATGCCATCATCACCCAGGACAAATACGCCCGCGTGGCGTGTGAAACCCTGGTCAAGACCGGTGTCGCCATCATCGCCGGCGAAGTCACCACGTCGGCCTGGGTCGACCTGGAAGAGCTGGTGCGCAAAGTCATCATCGACATCGGCTACAACAGCTCCGACGTCGGCTTCGACGGCGCCACCTGCGCCGTGATGAACATCATCGGCAAACAGTCGGTGGACATCGCCCAAGGCGTCGACCGCTCCAAGCCGGAAGACCAGGGCGCGGGTGACCAGGGCCTGATGTTCGGCTACGCCAGCAACGAAACCGACGTGCTGATGCCGGCGCCGATCTGCTTCTCGCACCGCCTGGTCGAGCGTCAGGCCGAAGCGCGCAAATCCGGGCTGCTGCCTTGGCTGCGCCCGGACGCCAAGTCCCAGGTCACCTGCCGCTATGAAAACGGCAAGGTAGTCGGCATCGACGCGGTGGTCCTGTCGACCCAGCACAACCCTGAAGTCTCGCAAAAAGACCTGCAGGAAGCCGTGATGGAGCTGATCGTCAAGCACACCCTGCCTGCCGAACTGCTGCACAAGGACACCCATTACCACATCAACCCGACCGGCAACTTCATCATCGGTGGCCCGGTGGGTGACTGTGGCCTGACCGGCCGCAAGATCATCGTCGACTCCTACGGCGGCATGGCCCGTCACGGTGGTGGCGCGTTCTCCGGCAAGGACCCGTCCAAGGTCGACCGCTCCGCCGCCTACGCCGGCCGTTACGTAGCCAAGAACATCGTCGCCGCCGGCCTGGCCGAACGTTGCGAGATTCAGGTGTCCTACGCCATCGGCGTAGCCCAGCCGACCTCCATCTCGATCAACACCTTCGGTACCGGCAAGGTCTCGGACGACAAGATCATCCAGTTGGTGCGTGAGTGCTTCGACCTGCGTCCGTACGCCATCACCAAGATGCTCGACCTGCTGCACCCGATGTACCAGGAAACCGCTGCCTACGGCCACTTCGGCCGTACCCCGCAGCAGAAGACTGTCGGCGACGACACCTTCACCACCTTCACCTGGGAGCGCACCGACCGCGCCCAGTCGCTGCGTGATGCTGCCGGCCTGTAATTTCTCCTGCAGCGGTGCATCGAAGCCCTTGCCGAGTGATCGGCAGGGGCTTTTTTGTAGTTTCCATGGTATCGCCCCTCGACACATCACCTGACAACTGAACCCGCCAACCTCCCCCACGCTTGCCTAGCCTGAACACTCCACTCCGCCACGCAAGGATGCTGGCCATGTCACCTTTCCTGCGCCTCGCCGCCCTGTTGCTGCTCCACACATCCATCGCCCAAGCCGGCCACTGTCCAGACTGGGATGCCAAGCAAGCCAGAACCGAAGTTGCACAACTGCGCACCACCCTGGCCAACTGGGACGACCATTACCACCGCCAGGGTATAGCGCTCGTAGCCGATGAGCTCTACGACCAGGCCCGACACCACCTGCTACACCTGCAACAGTGCTTTGGCCTGGAACCCACAGGCCCAAGCCCACTGGCCAGCGCACGCGGCCCAATTGCCCACCCCGTTGCCCACACTGGCGTCGAGAAACTCCCTGACGCAGCTGGCGTTGCACGCTGGATGACCGGCAAGAAGGGCGTGTGGGTGCAACCGAAAGTCGACGGAGTGGCGGTCTCGCTGGTCTATCGCCAAGGCCGGCTGGTACAGCTGCTCAGCCGCGGTGATGGCCGCCAAGGGCATGACTGGAGCCGCCACATCAAGGACCTCGACAGCATCACCCGGCAATTGCCTCAGCCGCTGGACGTCGTATTGCAAGGCGAGTTGTACCTACGCCTGCAAGCGCACGTGCAAGCTGAGGCAGGCAGCAGCAATGCGCGCGGTAGCGTGGCCGGGATGCTGGCGCGCAAGCAGCTTGGCCCGAAACTGGGCGCGAGCATCGGCCTGTTCGTCTGGGACTGGCCGCATGGGCCTGACAACCAGGGCGAGCGCCTCACACAACTTGCAGCCTGGGGGTTCCCCGACAGTCAGCGTTTCAGCACAGCTATCGACACCCCCGCGCAAGCTACCCACTGGCGCCTGCACTGGTATCGCTCACCGCTGCCCTTTGCCACCGACGGCGTGATTCTGCGCCAGGACAGCCGCCCGCCAGCCGCCCGCTGGCGGCCCAACGCCCCCTATTGGATCGCCGCGTGGAAATACCCCTTCGCCCAGGCGCTGGCAGAGGTGCGCGACGTACACTTTCTAATCGGCCGCACCGGCAGGGTGACGCCAGTGCTCAAGCTGCAGCCGGTCACCCTGGACGACCGCCGGATCAGCCAAGTCAGCCTCGGCTCCATGGCCCGCTGGCAAACCTTGGACATTCGCCCAGGCGACCGGGTGGCGATCAGCCTAGCCGGGCTGACCATTCCACGTTTCGAAAAGGTGGTCCACCGCGCTGTCGAGCGACAACCGCTGACGGTACCTGTACCTGGAAGATACGGTCCTCACAGTTGCTGGCAAGCCGGCGAGGGGTGTGAAGAGCAGTTCATCGCCCGCCTGGCCTGGCTCGGGGGCAAGCAAGGGCTGGCCATGCCAGGCGCCGGCCCGGGCACCTGGCGGCGGCTGGTGCAGGCGGGCCTGGTCAGATCGCTGACGGACTGGTTGGCGCTCGATGCCCAGCAACTGCAACAAGTGCCGGGCATCAGTGAAGTCAAAGCCATGCAGCTGCAACGCGGTTTCGACATCGCCCGCTCCAGGCCTTTCGCCCATTGGCTGAGGGGCCTTGGCGTGCCTGCCCACGGCAGCGTGCCTGAGCATGAGTACTGGCCGGCGCTTGCCAGCCGTTCCCCCAGCGAATGGCAAGCCTTGCCCGGCATAGGTGAAACACGCGCCAGGCAGCTGGCAGACTTCTTCGCCCAGGGAGAAGTACAGCGCATTGCAACACATCTGGGGAACAATGGCGTCGACGGTTTTCACATGGCTGAAGAGGCCAAATCCCACTAGCGAATGCGCAACGACCTGTAAGGGGATTTCCGAATCTGAGCCTGGAAAAACCTGCCAAGGGTTTATAAATCGGTAAAACCAAGGCAGGATTTCCCCACTTTCTGCTGCCCCGCCCCGTCCAAGAGGCTTTTCATGAAACGTATTTCCACCCTTTTCGTGCTGGCAACGCTGGCTTTTTCAGCTAACGCCGCCCAGCCCGCCAAAGAACAACCCGCGCTCACCGGCTGCGCAGCCAAGCGCCAAGCGATTGTTGAACAGATCGAACAGGCCAAGGCCCACAACAACAGCAACCAACAGGCCGGGCTGGAAAAAGCGCTGAGCGAGGTCGATGCGAACTGCACCGACGCCGGCTTGCGCAAAGAGCGCGAACAGAAGGTGCTCGAGGCACGCCACGAGGTCAACCAGCGCACCAAGGACCTGGACAAGGCCATGAAGAAGGGCGACCCGGAGCGCATCAACAAGCGCAAAGACAAACTTGCCGAGGCGAAAAAGGAGTTACAGGAAGCTGTCGAAGACCTGGAGCGTTGACAGCAAGTTCCTACTCCTCTTGGCTTGTAGGACTTTTCTGAAGTTACCCACTGAAGGGTTCACTTGGTCTTAGGGAAGGGGCACCATCGCAGCGCTACTGCCATATGCCCCTACAAGGAGGCTTCCATGAAAGTTGTTTCTTCCGTAGTCATGCTGGCTGTTCTCGGTTTGAGCGCATCCGCCGCCCAAGCAGCTCAGCCCACGCCTGGCTTGACCGGTTGCGCAGCCAAACGCAGCGCCATCGAAAACCAGCTGCAATATGCCAGGGCGCACAATAATTCGGGTGAGATCCGCGGCCTGGAGAAGGCCCTGCAGGAGAACACCGAGCACTGCACCGATGCCGGCTTGAAAGAAGAGCGTGAACAAAAAGTGCGCGAAGCCGAAGCAGAAGTCCAAGAGCGGGAAGCAGACCTGAAGCAGGCGCAGGCAAAAGGCGAAGCGAGCAAAATTGCCAAGCGCGAAAAGAAACTGGCCGAATCCAAAGCAGAACTCGAAGACGCCAAAGCCGAATTGACCAAGTAATCTGAGCCTTCAGTCACGCGCGCCAGCCAGCAGTCCGCAAACTATTGGCTGGCGCATCAATGATTACGAAACTCTGTATGGCAGGCCTTGCAGGCTGCCTCGACCTTGTCCATAGGTGCCTTGAGCATCGCCGCATCCAGCGGCTGCTTGCGTGTCACCGCCAGCAACTCGCCTGTCACCCCTTCCAACGCTTGCGCCAAGTCATGAAAGCGCGCCTGACGCTCCCAGACCTCGGGCCGCGCACTGCTGTCGCCATCATCCTTTACCTGCGGAAAATGCTGCCAGGGCGCATGGGCCAGGCTATCGAGTTTCACCGCACCCTCGGAAAACTTAGCCCCATCGAACGGCAACCGCCCGCGCAGCATGCCACCCATGTCCTCGCTGGTCTTGAGCATCTGTTTGAAGATCGCCTTGCGCTGCCCCAAGGGTGAGTTAGGATCGACACGGTCGCAGGCCACCAGGGACAGGCTGATCAGCAGTATGGCGGTGAAACATTTGAACATCACAGTCACATTGGCAGAGGAAAGGGCCACCAGTATCCTCGCCTGCCATGCAAAGACCAATACCCTTACGAACACTATGGGCAGCCATCCGCTGCTGCCCTCCAAGGATTCAACCATGAAATCTGCTCTGCGCCATCTCGCCTGGGCGCTGCCGGCCCTGGCCTTGCTGGCCGGCTGCAACGGCGGCGAAAACGCCAAGCCCGAACCCCACGCCGTCGCTACTTACACCCCTGCGGCTTGGGCCGACCTGCCCAGCGTCAGCGACAGCGACCTGGTCGCGGGTTTCAACGCCTGGCGCACTGGCTGTGAAAAGCTCAAGCGTGATCCGGTGTGGGCCGCCACGTGCGAAGCAGCACAGCCGATTGCCCTGGAGGCGCCCCAGGTGCGCACGTTCCTGCAAGCGCAATTGCAGGTCTATGGCCTGCGCTCGGCCGAGAACAACGCCAATGGCCTGATCACCGGCTACTACGAACCGGTCTACCCCGGCAGCCTGACACGCACCGAAGCGGCCAATGTACCGGTGTATGGCATCCCCGATGACATGATCGTGGTCGACCTGGCCAGCGTTTACCCGGAACTGAAGGGCAAGCGCCTGCGAGGCCGCCTCGACGGCCGCGTGCTCAAGCCCTATGACACCGCCGAGGTGATCTACCGGGACGGCGTGAAGGCCCCGGTACTGGCGTGGTTGACCGACCCGATGGACCTGCAGTTTCTGCAGATCCAGGGCTCTGGCCGGGTAAAGCTGGAAGATGGCCGTCAATTGCGCTTGGGCTACGCCGACCAGAACGGCCACCCGTACCGGCCGATAGGTCGCTGGCTGATCGAGCAGGGCCAGTTGAAGAAGGAAGACGTGAGCATGGGCGCCATTCATGCCTGGGCTCAGGCCAATCCGCAGCGTGTGCCTGAATTGCTGGCGAGCAACCCCAGCTATGTATTCTTCAGCACCCGCCCTGACAGCAACGAAGGCCCGCGCGGCTCGCTGAATGTGCCGCTTACCGCAGGCTACAGCGTGGCCATCGATCGCAAGGTCATTCCATTGGGCAGCCTGCTTTGGCTGTCCACCACGCGCCCGGACGGCACACCGGTGGTTCGGCCGGTGGGCGCTCAGGATACCGGTGGCGCGATTACCGGCGAAGTGCGTGCGGACCTGTTCTGGGGCACCGGGCCTGAGGCCGGCGAACTGGCGGGGAACATGAAGCAACAGGGGCAGATCTGGATGCTATGGCCAAAGGGCAAGCCACTGCCTGAAGTACCCAAAGTCCTTTGACTGGCTGCTGCCCTCCTCGCGGCTCACACGCGAGGAGGGCAGCCAGGCTTCAGGCCGAAACGACGAAGAACGACACGATCAGGGCCACCCCGGCGAACCACACCAGCGAGCGCAAAGCCGCCCAGTCCGCCAGATAGCAGATGATGTAAAGCAGCCGACTGGTGATGTACAAGACCCCCAGCACGTCCTGCGTCACCTGCTCGGCATTGCCCACGATATCGGCCACCAGCACCGCCGCGGCAAATGCCGGAAACGCTTCATAGCTGTTCTGCTGGGCGGCATGGGCACGCCGTGGCAGGCCCGATAATGTGTCGAGGAAGGCGCGTGGGTCGTGATTGTCCTTCAAGCCGAAACGGCCACTGCTCACCTTGGCGATCAAGGCGCACAGCGGCGGCAGGAACAATGCGATCAGGATGCACCACAGGGCAACGGTCATGGACAGGACTCCTTCAGTCGTTAGGTTAGAGCTTCATCACCAGCATGCCTGCCAGTACCAGCCCGCAAGCTAGGAGTCTCGGGCCGCCAAAAGGTTCTTTGAGGTAGCGCATGCCCAGCAGTACCACCAGGATGACGCTCAGCTCGCGCAAGGCCGCCGCCTCGGCCACCGAACCCAGATGCATGGCCCACAATACCAGCGCGTAGCTGAACAACACGCAAAAGCCCACTGCCAACCCCAAGCGCCACTGGGTGCGCCAGAACAGCACGAACGGCCCCCGCCGTGCCACACCGGCAAGCAATGGAAAAGGCCAGGCGCTGAGCAGGGTCAGCCATACCAGGTAGTCCCAGGGCTTGCCCCACAACCGCACGGCCTGCCCGTCGAACCAGGTGTAGCAACCGATGCACAGGCCGATCAGCGCCACCACTGGCAGCATCGACCAGGGCAGGCGCTCACCCCCACCTCCCTGCCACAGCAGGCACGCCATGCCACACGGGATCAGCAATATGCCGATGATTTGCTGCTGGCTGAGCGACTCGCCGGCGAACGCCAGGGTCAGCCCCAGCACCACCAGCGGTGACAAGCCACGCATCAGAGGATAGACCAGCCCCAGATCGCCTACCCGATATGCCTGGATCAGCAGGAATCGGTACAATTGCTCGGCCAATGCCGAGGCGATCAGCCAAGGCCAGATCTCGGCAGGCGGCAGGTCCACGAAGGCCACTGCGAGCACGGCAAAGGCCAGGGCTACCGAGTCCATGCTGGCGATCACCAGCAAGCGCTCGCCACTGAATTTGATCAGGGTGTTCCAGGTCGCGTGCAGCAATGCCGCGATCAATACCAGGGAAGTTGCCAGCACGCCTTCAGGTCCTTGTGACGTTATCAGCCACTGAATATATAGCCTTGGTAGTGACAATGGGCGCGAGGCGGTTCTGCATCAAATGCGGAACGAAACCAGCCAGCCAGGTCAAAAACTGTGTCCCGAAACCCTCGCCAGATCATCAAAGAACTGCCCGAGCCATTCGGGTTACGACTTGGAAGCCATTGTTACAGGATTTGGGATGCTTGAATTAGTTGCTGCGTTTATCTGCCTCACAACACTCCTCACCTACGTCAATTACCGCTTTATCGGCCTGCCACCTGCCATCGGCGTGATGGTCACGGCACTGCTGTTCTCGCTGATGCTGCAGGGGCTTAGCCTGATCGGCTTCCCGGGCCTTGAAGAACGCGTCGAAGGGCTGATGAACCAGATCGACTTCAATGACCTGTTGATGCACTGGATGCTGGCGTTTCTGCTGTTCGCCGGCGCACTGCACGTCAACCTCACCGATCTGCGCAGCTACCGCTGGCCGATCGGGCTGCTGGCAACGCTCGGCGTGCTGATCGCCACCGTGGTGATCGGTTTTCTGTCGCACTGGGTCTTTGCGCTGTTCGGCTGGCAGGTGCCGCTGATCTACTGCCTGCTGTTCGGTGCACTGATCTCGCCCACCGACCCGATCGCTGTGCTGGGGGCCCTGCGGACCGCCAACGCCTCCAAGCCGCTGAAGACCACCATCGTCGGCGAGTCACTGTTCAACGACGGCACCGCCGTGGTGGTGTTCACCGTCCTGCTGGGCATCATTCAACTGGGTGAAACGCCAAGCATCACTGACACAGCGATCCTGTTCGCCCGCGAAGCCATTGGCGGGGCGGTGTTTGGCGGGCTGCTCGGTTACGCCACCTACCGCATGATCAAAAGCGTCGAGCAGTATCAGGTCGAGGTCATGCTGACCCTGGCGCTGGTCATCGGTGGTTCGGCGATGTGCTACGAGCTGCATGTCTCGGCACCGATCGCGATGGTCGTGGCCGGGCTGATCATCGGCAACCTGGGGCGCAACCTGGCGATGAACGACATGACCCGTCGCTACCTGGACGGTTTCTGGGAGTTGATCGACGACATGCTCAACGCCCTGCTCTTCGCCCTGATCGGCCTGGAGCTGTTGCTGCTGCCGTTCAACTGGCTGCACCTGGCGGCTGGCAGCGTGCTGGCGCTGGCGGTGCTGCTGTCGCGGCTGCTGACCGTGGCCCCGGCGATCGTGCTGTTGCGCCGCTGGCGCAGCGTGCCCAAAGGCACCGTGCGGGTACTGACCTGGGGCGGCCTGCGCGGTGGCGTTTCGGTAGCCCTGGCACTGTCGCTGCCATTGGGCGAGGAGCGTGACCTGCTGCTGTCGATCACCTACATCGTGGTGCTGTCGTCGATCCTGGTGCAGGGCTTGAGCATCGGGCGGGTGGTGCGCAAGGTCAGCGCACAACCGTGAAAACCCAGGGCCGTCTTGCCGGCGAAAGGGCTGCGAAGCAGCCCCATCACGTTATTCCACCGCGCTGTCCGGAAACTGGTCCTGAACATATTTGATCTCGGTGCGCCCGTGGGCCGCCGGCTGGCCATCCTCGCCCAGGTTGACGAAGACCATCTTGTCGACAGTCAGGATGCTCTTGCGGGTGATCTTGTTGCGCACTTCACACTTGAGGGTGATCGAGGTGCGGCCGAACTCGGTTGCGGTGATGCCCAGCTCGATGATGTCGCCCTGGCGCGAGGCACTGACGAAGTTGATCTCCGACATGTACTTGGTCACCACACGCTGGTTGCCCAGTTGGACGATGGCGTAGATCGCCGCCTCTTCGTCGATCCAGCGCAACAGGCTGCCGCCGAACAGTGTGCCGTTGGGGTTGAGGTCTTCGGGTTTTACCCATTTGCGGGTGTGAAAGTTCATCTGTACTCCTGACCTGCTTGGCTAACGTGCGGTAATGATGGCAGAGCGGCCGGCGCCGCTCCATTGATCATCGACTATCGTCGCTATTAATCGACAGAAAACCTTGGGCGATGACTCCCGCCAAGGCTATAATCTGCGCCGATTCACATGGCCACCCGCCGCGGTGCCATGCCCGCCACCTGTCCGAGGGGCGCTGCAGCAGGGTCATCCTGTCAGGCTCGGATGGGGCGTTGTCCGCTCCCGCGGACGCTCAACGCACAACGGCGCCCATTCGCACACTACGAATGGAGGCTCTCATGAGCGCTGTAAACACGCCTGCAGGTTTTACCGATTTCAAAGTCGCAGACATCTCCCTGGCCGCCTGGGGTCGTCGCGAAACCATCATCGCCGAATCGGAAATGCCTGCCCTGATGGGCCTGCGTCGCAAGTACCTCGCTGAGCAGCCGCTCAAGGGTGCGAAGATTCTGGGCTGCATCCACATGACCATCCAGACTGCCGTGCTGATCGAAACCCTGGTTGCCCTGGGTGCCGAAGTGCGCTGGTCGTCCTGCAACATCTTCTCCACTCAGGACCAGGCCGCAGCCTCCATCGCTGCCGCCGGTATCCCGGTGTTCGCCTGGAAAGGTGAAACCGAGGAAGAGTACGAGTGGTGCCTGGAGCAGACCATCCTCAAGGATGGCCAGCCATGGGACGCCAACATGATCCTCGACGACGGCGGTGACCTGACCGAGCTGCTGCACAAGAAGTACCCGGCCGTGCTGGACCGCGTCCACGGTGTCACCGAAGAAACCACCACCGGCGTGCATCGCCTGCTGGACATGCTGGCCAAAGGCGAGCTGAAGGTCCCGGCGATCAACGTCAACGACTCGGTCACCAAGAGCAAGAACGACAACAAATACGGCTGCCGTCACAGCCTGAACGACGCCATCAAGCGTGGTACCGACCACCTGCTGTCGGGCAAGCAGGCCCTGGTGATCGGCTACGGTGACGTGGGCAAGGGTTCTGCGCAGTCGCTGCGCCAGGAAGGCATGATCGTCAAGGTCACCGAAGTTGACCCGATCTGCGCCATGCAGGCGTGCATGGACGGCTTCGAGCTGGTCTCGCCGTTCATCGACGGTATCAACGACGGCACCGAAGCCAGCATCGACAAGGCCCTGCTGGGCAAGATCGACCTGATCGTCACCACCACCGGTAACGTCAACGTCTGCGACGCCAACATGCTCAAGGCCCTGAAGAAGCGCGCCGTGGTCTGCAACATCGGCCACTTCGACAACGAGATCGACACCGCCTTCATGCGCAAGCACTGGGCATGGGAAGAGGTCAAGCCGCAGGTCCACAAGATCCACCGTACCGGCGCTGGCGACTTCGATCCGCAGAACGATGACTACCTGATCCTGCTGGCCGAAGGCCGCCTGGTGAACCTGGGCAACGCCACCGGCCACCCAAGCCGCATCATGGACGGTTCGTTCGCCAACCAGGTACTGGCACAGATCTTCCTGTTCGAGCAGAAGTTCGCTGACCTTTCGGCCGAGAAGAAAGCCGAACGCCTGACCGTTGAAGTACTGCCCAAGAAGCTCGACGAAGAAGTGGCCCTGGAAATGGTCCGCGGCTTCGGCGGCGTGGTCACCAAGCTGACCCAGCAACAGGCCGACTACATCGGCGTGACTGTCGAAGGCCCGTTCAAGCCGCACGCCTACCGCTACTAAGCGGCAAGCTTGAAGCTGCAAGCGGCAAGAAAAGGCAGACCGTGCCCTTGCCGCTTGCAGCTTCAGCACCCACGATCTTGAACGATGCCAAGCCAGATCGGCCATCACCGATCTGGCTTTTACTTGCAGCTTGCCGCTTGAAGCTTGCTGCTTGAGGAACGAGTGATGTCACAAGAACGCCGCTACAGTTTCGAATTCTTCCCGACCAAGACCGACGCCGGTCATGAAAAGCTGATGGGTGTTGCCCGCCAGCTGGCTGGCTGCAACCCGGACTTCTTTTCCTGCACCTACGGTGCCGGTGGCTCCACCCGCGACCGCACGCTGAACACCGTGCTGCAGCTGGAAAGCGAAGTGAAGGTGCCTGCCGCCCCGCACCTGTCGTGCGTCGGCGACACCAAGGACGAGTTGCGCGCGCTGCTCGCCCAATACAAGGCTGCCGGCATCAAGCGCATCGTCGCCCTGCGCGGCGACCTGCCGTCGGGCATGGGCATGGCAAGTGGTGAACTGCGTTATGCCAGCGACCTGGTCGAGTTCATCCGCCAGGAAACCGCTGATCACTTCCACCTGGAAGTGGCCGCCTATCCGGAAATGCACCCGCAGGCACGCAACTTCGAAACCGACCTGGCCAACTTCGTGCACAAGGTCAAGGCCGGTGCCGACAGCGCCATCACCCAGTACTTCTTCAACGCCGACAGCTATTTCTACTTTGTCGAGCGCGCACAGAAGCTGGGCGTGGACATTCCTGTAGTGCCCGGCATCATGCCGATCACCAACTACAGCAAGCTGGCGCGCTTCTCCGACGCTTGCGGCGCCGAAATCCCGCGCTGGATCCGCAAGCAGCTGGAAGCTTATGCCGACGATACCGCCAGCATCCAGGCCTTCGGTGAAGAAGTCATCACCCGCATGTGCGAACAACTGCTGCAAGGCGGCGCACCGGGCCTGCATTTCTACACCTTGAACCAGGCAGAGGCGAGCCTGGCGATCTGGAACAACCTGAAGCTGCCTCGCTGAAATCATTTGGTAAAAACCTATTCAGAAATGCTTAAGGCTTTAGTCATAGACTAAGGCCTTATTTCATTTCCGGTTCAGACGGGTCTTGCCAGCCATGCAACATCTCACACCCCAGCGCCCTCAACTGGTTTACCTGGCCTTCGGCCCTGCCACCTATCATCAGGAGGCCTGCTTCAGCATCGTCAGCGCCCTGGCCCACCTGGGCACGGCTGCGGGCGAGGCAATGGATATACAGGTCTACACCGACAACCCCGAGCCCTACGGCAAGCTGCCGGTTACCGTTCATCTGCTCGATGAGGCAACGCGCAAGGCCTGGAACGAACCTCACGGCTACCATTTCCGCAGCAAGCACGTCGTGTTGCGCCAAGTCCTCCAGCAGCATTCGCAGGCCGTGCTGATCGACACCGACACATTCTTCCGCAAGTCGCCGCTGAACCTGTTCCAGCGGGTCAAAGCCGGCAGCCTGCTGTGCAACGCGATCGGCGGGCGCTACGGCGCAAATCAGCAGTGCCTGCTCTACCAGAACCTGCAGAACATCCTCCAGGCGCGGGGCTTGGCAGACGGCCAGATGCCTATGGTCAACTCCGGGGTGATTGGCCTGACCGCCGAAGATGCGGGGATACTGGACCACTCGATCGCGATGATGGACGAATTCCATCCACTGGTTCGCACGGCCTATACGCTGGAAGAGTTCTGCCTGGCGGTCGCCGCCTACCGTAAGCTGGCGCTGGCTGAATGCACCGATGTCATCCATCACTACTGGAGCCGCAAGGCTCAGTTCCGGGCCAAGATACAGGCCTGGCTGCGCAAGCACGCAGACCAGCCACTTAGCGCCGCCGCCTTGGCCGACGTGCTGTTGGTGAATGACCAGTTGCCGCGCCCGCCGACCTTGCAACGCCTGGGTTACAAGGCCATGAGCCTGACCCTGCCCAGCCGCGAGCGCCAGTTTGCCCGCGAACTGTTGTATGGCAGCTACCCCTACCCCAACGAATTTGACCGTGCCTGCGCACCCGCCTGGTGGGACAAGGCACTGCAGAATCTCAATGAGCGTTATGGCCCGATGGAGCCGGAGCAGTTACGCCAGTGCCTGCGCCACCCATGCCTGCGCCTCTCGCTCGGCGCCCAACGCAAGGAAATCGAAGCGCATCTGCTGCAGCCCGCACAGCGTTGAGCGTACTACTCCCGCGAAGGTGCTGCCTCAGCGCCTGCAACTGGCCTTACCCAAGCCGAGCGCGTAATCTCGCCTCATGCCGTTCATCGTCCGCTTCTTCTGCATCCTGCTGCTCGCCTGCCTGAGCCCCATGGCGCAGGCCGAACGCCTGCGCCTGGTTACCGATGACTGGGCGCCTTATGTGTACCAGCACAACGGCCAGCCCAAGGGCATAGATTACGAAGTTACCACTGAGGTGTTCAGGCGCCTGGGTGTCGAGCTGGAGTGGGAATTCATGCCTTGGAAGCGATGCCTGGCAATGATCGAACAGGGCCAGGCCGACGGGGTCATGGACATCTTCAAAGTGGACTCGCGCCAGGCATACATGGTCTACCCGCTGGAGCCCATGTCGGATGTCGAGTTCGTGCTGTATCAATCCAGCCGCCGTCGCCATGCCATAACCCGACTGAGCGACCTCACCGACCTGACTGTCGGCACCTCACCGGGCTATGCCTATGGAGCACAGTTCAACGATGCATCAGGCTTTCGGCGTGAAGCGGCGCCAAGCCACGAAGCCAATTTTGGCAAGCTGGTGCTCGGGCGCATCGATTTGCTGGTTACCGACCGCCTGGTCGGGCGCTACCTGCGCCGCCAACTCGGCCTGGAGCAACAGGTAGAGGAACTGCCACTGGTCATCAGCCGTCAAGCGCAATACCTGGGGCTGGCACGCAAACCTGGCCGCGATGCCTTGGCGCTGGCGTTTACCGAAGGGCTGCGGCTTTTCAAGCAGGAGCCCGCTTACCTAGCGATAATCGAACGCTATATCGGCAGCACTGACCACCTTCCTCACACCGTTGAGCAGCAGGAAAGCAGCACACAGCGATAGCTCTGTTATACTCGGGCCTTCCCGCCCGGCTCACGCCCGGACGCTCGGCCTCGCAACAGGCATCCCGATCGGCACCGACGCACCTTGCGTCCTAACTCCGTTTTCCGGATGTGCAGTGAAAGCCCAGCTGGACCGGACGCGATCGCATCTCACCGATGCCCGTCGCGCCAGGCAGAATATCCCTACGGGCCCAGCCCCCACAGAACAGGATTGCCCATGTCCTTTGCTTCCCTCGGTCTCTCCGAGGCACTTGTCCGCGCTATCGAGGCTGCGGGCTATACCCAGCCGACTCCGGTGCAACAGCGGGCGATTCCCGCCGTGTTGCAAGGCCGCGACCTGATGGTCGCCGCACAGACAGGTACTGGTAAAACCGGCGGTTTCGCCCTACCGATCCTTGAGCGCCTGTTCCCGGCAGGCCACCCGGACAAATCCCAGCGCCACGGCCCGCGCCAACCGCGCGTGCTGGTCCTGACCCCGACCCGCGAACTGGCGGCTCAGGTACACGACAGCTTCAAGGTTTACGCTCGCGACCTGCCGCTGGTCAGTGCCTGCATTTTCGGCGGCGTTGGCATGAACCCGCAAATCCAGGCCATTGCCAAGGGTGTCGACGTCCTGGTGGCCTGCCCGGGCCGTCTGCTCGACCTGGCAGGGCAAGGCCGCGTCGACCTGGCCCACGTGGAAATCCTGGTCCTGGACGAAGCCGACCGCATGCTCGACATGGGCTTCATCCACGACGTCAAGAAGGTCCTCGCCCGCCTGCCGGCCAAACGGCAGAACCTGCTGTTCTCGGCGACGTTCTCCAAAGACATCACCGACCTGGCCGACAAGCTCCTGCACAACCCTGAGCGCATCGAGGTCACCCCACCGAACACCACCGTCGAGCGTATCGAGCAGCGCGTCTACCGCCTGCCCGCCAGCCACAAGCGCGCGCTGCTGGCGCACCTGATCACGCTCGGCGCCTGGGAGCAGGTACTGGTATTCACCCGTACCAAGCACGGTGCCAACCGTCTGGCCGAGTACCTGGAAAAGCACGGCCTGAGCGCCGCGGCCATCCACGGCAACAAGAGCCAGAACGCTCGTACCAAGGCACTGGCCGACTTCAAGGCCAACAGCGTACGCGTACTGGTCGCCACCGACATTGCCGCCCGTGGCCTGGACATCGACCAACTGCCGCATGTGGTCAACTTCGAACTGCCCAATGTCGAAGAAGACTACGTTCACCGTATCGGCCGCACCGGCCGTGCCGGCCGCTCGGGCGAGGCCATTTCCCTGGTCGCGCCGGACGAAGAAAAACTGCTCAAGAGCATTGAGCGGGTCACCAGGCAGAAGATCGCCGATGGCGACCTGATGGGCTTCGACCCAAGCCAGGTGGAGGCCGAGAAGCCTGAGGTGCGTGAACGCCCGCAGAACAACGGTCGCGGCGGCCGCAATCAGCAGGCCCGTGGTGACGGTGGCAAAGATGGCAGTGGCGGCCGCAAGGACAAGGGCAAGGATAAAGGCAAGGCCAAGCAGCAGGCCGCCGACAAGCCTGCCGACAAGGAAAAGTCCGCCGACAAGCAGCAACAGCCGCGCAAGCCGCGTGACAAGAAGCCGCGCCAACAGCAAGCCAGCCAGAACACTGTACCTAAGGCACCGGCCGACCGTGCTCCGGATGAATTCCTGGACGACGAAATCGACAACTTCGGTAACCGTGCCGACTACGTCAGCCCCTACCAGAATGCCAAGAACCAGGGCCGCAACCGTCGCCCGGGTGCCAATGCCGGCGCTGGTCAAGGCCAGGCCAACCCTGGGCGCAGCAACAGTGGTGGCAGCAACAGTGGTGGTGGCCAAGGGCGTAACGGCGGCCAGCCGCGCAGCGCCAGTGGCGAGAAACGCCCGCCGCGCAACAACAAGGGAGGTGATGCGCGCCGCGATAGCAACGGTGGTGGCCGCAACCGTTCGGCCGGCCGTGATGACGCATCCCGTCAGGAGCCGGCAGTACGTAGCTCGCGAGAGCCGCAAAACCAGCCTGTGATCATCCGCAAGGAATCCAAGCTCGACCGTTTCCCAACGCCTGAGCAACTGGAAGACCTGCCAAGCCGCCCACGTGGTGAGCGGCCTGCGTTACTGACCCGCAAAGGCGGCTAACGCTACCGGCAAATAAAAACGCCGCCCCATGGGGCGGCGTTTTTATTGCTCAGGCAATGATCACTTCTGCTTCACACCTTCGACGCTGATGTCCAGGTCCAGGGTCTGCGAGGTTGCGCCAGGGCCCTTGATACCGAAGTCGTTCAGGTTCAGCGTGGTGGTAGCGTTGAAGCCAGCACGCTCACCGCCCCATGGGTCCTTGCCCTCACCGTTGAAGGTGGCCTTGAAGGTCACAGGCTTGGTCACACCATGCAGTGTCAGGTCACCGGTCACGTCTGCGGTCTTTTCGCCGGTCGATTTGACGGCAGTGGAAACGAATTTCGCTTCCGGGTACTTCTTCACGTCCAGGAAGTCAGCGCTGGCGATATGCTTGTCGCGCTCGGCGTGATTCGACCACAGGCTGGCGGTTTTCAGGTCGACGCTGATCTTGCTGGCTTCAGGCTTGGCGCTATCCCAAGTGAAGTTGCCGTCGAAGTCCTTGAAGGTACCGTGAATGAAGCTGTAGCCCAGGTGGCTGATTTTCCAGTCGACGAACGCGTGCTGGCCTTCCTTGTCGATCTTGTACTCGGCGGCCATGGCCTGACCAGCACTGAGCAGAGCGGTACCGAGCGCCAGAGCGGCAAAAGTCTTTTTCAACATCCTTTCAGTTCCTTGCAATTGAGGTTGAGAGTCAAGCTTTGCGGCCCAGCATGCGAACCAGGGTCGCGTCACGGTCGATGTAATGGTGCTTCAGGGCAGCCAGGGCATGCAGCGCGGCGAAAATCACCAGGCCCCACGCCAGCCACAAATGAATAACGCCGGCCAGGTCTGCCTGATCAGGCAGGTCACTGACAAGGGCAGGTACTTCAAACAAGCCAAATACCGGAATACCGACACCGTCGGCGGTAGAGATCAGGTAGCCGGCGATCATCACCGCGAACAGGCCTGTGTACAGCGCCAAATGCCCCAACCTGGCGGCCAGGCGGGTAAATGCCCCGTGGCTGGCAGGCGCCGGCGGCGGTGGGCTGATGAAGCGCCACAGCACACGCACAAGCATGACAGCCAGCAGCACCAGGCCGATGCTCTTGTGCAGGTCCGGGCCTGCCTTGCGCCAAGGGCTGTAATAATCGAGACCGACCATCCACAGACCAAGACCGAACAGGCCAAAGACCGCCAGCGCAACGCCCCAGTGCAGGAGGATGCTGACCACGCCATAGCGAGAGGGTGAATTGCGCAGTTGCATGATGCCGTGTTTCCCCGTGAAAGCTATGCACAGACTAACGCGTAACGTATCGAATAAAAGCACAAAAAATTGCTTTGGATTATCGATAAATCCGATAGTAATTGTCCGAGTTGGCTATTAAGGAAACATTAACGATAGCGGGTAATTCCAGGTTGTCAGCCCTGGCCCTGCCGTCCGCTTGACGGTGACAGGGCCAGGCGATCACCCATCAGCCAGCCTTGGCCTGGGAGTGGGTAACGGCCTGTGTTTCAGGCTCCGATTTGGCTGGGGCCTTTTTTGCCTCGACAGGCGCCGGAGCAGCCTTGGCTTCGGGCTTGCCAGCGCTGCCGAACAGCCGCGAGAAGAAACCAGGCTTGTCCACCCGCGCCTCCTCGGCCTTCACCGGCTCGGCTTTGGCAGGTGCCTTTTCGGCGTTGTCTTCTTTATCGGATGACCCACCAAACATGTTGGAGAAGAACCCACCTTTGTCCTTCTGCGACCCAGCAGTTGCCGCTACCGGGGCAGCTTTTACAGGGTCGAACGACTTGCCGGCCAGCAGGTCCTGCACCTGGCTGGCGGCACGCTGGCCACTGCGCAGGGCACCTTCGAGGGTGCCTGGGTACAGCGCGTCGGTGTGCTCACCGGCAAATGCAATGCGTTGCACCGGGCGCTCCCACAGGCGCCAGTACTTGCTGATCTGTCCGGGGCCAAAAGCCAGGTAAGCACCGCCAGTCCCGGCGTCGGCGCTGTAGCGCTTGACCTCATAACCGGTGAACGCGCCACGGGCCTTTGGATAGAAGGCATGCAGGCGGATCAATACCTGGTCGACCATCTGTTTGTCACCGAAGGCCTGTAGCAGACGGGCGTTGTCACCCGACAGGTTGATCACCACGTTGGCGCCACCTTTGAGTGCTGGCTCGATCCATAGCATGCCAAGGCCTGCGTTGCTGAAGATTTCGCCAGACATGCGCGCGCGGCTTTCCCAGACTGGCTGCTTGAATTTGAGCAGCAGCTGATCGCGCCAACCATAGTTGGTGCCCCTCAGCGCCGCGACGTGCTGGGTGTCCAGGGCCGGAGTGATCTGGATCTTGGCCAGAGCACGCAGCGGTACGGCCATGACCAGGTAATCGGCCTGGTAGCTGGCGCTGCCAACCTTGACAGTGACCCCGCTGCGGTCCTGGACGATGGAGGTGACTGGCGAGCTGGTCTTGATGGTTTTCAGCTGCTTGACGAAAGCCTGGGCCAGTACCGGGCTGCCACCAGGCAAGCGGGCGGCACGCAGGTCACGGTCGCTGACGCCGCGGTAGACACGGCTCTGCTGGGCGAAGTAAAGCAGTGAGAGACGCGACGGTTCATCGTAGCGGGTACGGATCTGCTGGTTGATCAGCTGCCGTGCAGTGCTGGGCAACTGCAGCTTGTCGAGCCAGGTGGAAACGTTCATCTGGTCGAGGGCGAACAGCGTACTGGTCGCCTGTGGCTTGAGCGGGTCATCGATCGAACGGGCCAGGTCATCGAGGGTCTTCTCGTAGCGCTTGAGGGCTTGGGCGGTAGCCGGCTGCCTGGTAGCCAGGTCGCTGGCGCTGAAGTACTCACCGTCGATCAGATACCCGGGAGTGCGTACGAACTCAGGCGCGGGCAGTGTTTCAAGCTTGAAACGCTCGAGGTACTGGTTGAGCACCGGCTGAGCCTTGCTGTTGCCGACCCACTCACTGGTGGCCAGGCCCGAACGGCCGCCCATGCCCGCCTTGGCTTCCAGCAAGGTCACCTGCCACCCCTTGCTCTGCAGCTCGTAGGCTGCAGTCAGGCCTGCCAGGCCGCCACCCACCACGATTGCCGAAGGTGCCTTGTCCTTTGCCAGCGCGGCGCCGCTGGACACACCGATCAATACCAACGCGCACAGGCGCACCCAAGCAGCAGCCATGATGGCGAACTCCGAGTTGACGTTACAGAAATGGGAAGAGGCAAAGACGCCCCGAGATGATGCGTTAAGAATACGTCAGGTATGCCGACCCTGCCACCACAGCGCCATCAAGTCCTTTTGGCAACTGGCATTTTTGTCAGTAGACGAGCCTGCTGCCCTTGCGCAACGCTGGTCCGGGTGACTGGAAAAACCGACAAAAGGAACTGCGCATGACCTATGAGGAGCATTTTGCCCACATCAAAAGGCAGCTCCTGTGGCACAAACAAACGTTACTGACGCCCTCAGGCTTGCGTATCCGCAGCAATGGCACTTCATGGGCCGGTGTTCATGAAGCCTTCAAAGGTGAAGATGGCACCGAGCTGGTGATTGGCGAGCAGAGTGAAGTGGAAATCAGCTTCAGCCAGGAAGTCGAAAGCCTACGCCTGGAATGCTACGTCGTCAGCGACCAGCATTTCGAAGATGTGACAATGCTCATGGATACCGAGGGCTTCGATTGGGACGGGATTGCCCCGACCCCGCACAATTTTTACTGGCTGACGCTTTCGGGCAGCGGATACACCGAGTTCATGCCTGGCCATTTCTGCACTCAACCCTGCTACCAGCACCTCCCCGGGCCGTTTCGACGCCTGACCATCTCCACCTCCAGAGCCGGCACCGTGCATATCCGCAAGCTCGAGTGGACCCGCACCTGTCGTCATTGACCCGCAGCGGTTGTCCTGCCTCCCGGCATTGCTTAGGCTTACGCGGTCAAACATGCCGTAACGCCAGGAGAAGTGCCAATGGGCCTCAATGATCAGTGGATGCAGCGTGACCTGAAGGTCTTGTGGCACCCCTGCACCCAGATGAAAGACCACGAGCAGCTTGCGCTGATCCCGATCAAGCGCGGGGAAGGCGTGTGGCTCGAGGACTTCGAAGGCAAACGCTACCTGGATGCGGTCAGTAGCTGGTGGGTCAATGTGTTTGGCCACGCCAACCCGCGCATCAACCAGCGCATCAAGGACCAGGTCGACCAGCTGGAGCATGTGATCCTCGCGGGCTTCAGCCACCAGCCGGTGATCGAGCTGTCCGAGCGCCTGGTCGCGATGACGCCTGCCGGTCTGGACCGGGTGTTCTATGCTGACAATGGCTCGTCGTGCATCGAAGTGGCGCTGAAAATGAGCTTCCATTACTGGCAGAACATCGGCAAGCCGGCAAAAAAGCGCTTCGTCACCCTGACCAACAGCTACCACGGCGAGACCATCGCCGCCATGTCGGTGGGCGATGTGCCACTGTTCACCGAGACCTACAAGGCGCTGCTGCTCGATACTATCAAAGTCCCCAGCCCGGATTGCTACCTGCGCCCCGAGGGCATGGGCTGGGAAGAACATTCGCGCAACATGTTCGCAGCCATGGAACAGACCCTGGCCGAACACCACGAGACCCTCTCGGCGGTAATAATCGAGCCGTTGATCCAGGGTGCAGGCGGCATGCGCATGTACCACCCGGTCTACCTCAAGCTGCTGCGCGAGGCTTGCGACCGCTATGGCGTGCACCTGATCCACGACGAGATTGCCGTGGGCTTTGGGCGCACCGGCACGATGTTCGCTTGTGAGCAGGCTGGCATCCGCCCCGATTTCCTGTGCCTGTCCAAGGCGCTGACCGGCGGCTACCTGCCGCTGGCCGCGTGCCTGACCACCGACACGGTGTACCAGGCGTTCTACGACGACTACCCGACCCTGCGCGCGTTCCTGCATTCGCACAGCTACACCGGCAACCCGCTGGCCTGCGCGGCGGCCCTGGCGACCCTGGACATCTTCGAACAGGACAACGTCATCGAGGCCAACAAGGCGTTGTCCGCACGCATGGCCAGCGCCACTGCGCACCTGGCCGATCATGCCCATGTTGCCGAAATCCGCCAGACCGGCATGGCCCTGGCGATCGAAATGGTCCAGGACAAGGCGGGCAAGGTCGCCTACCCGTGGCAGGAGCGCCGCGGCCTGAAAGTGTTCGAGCATGCCCTGACCCGCGGCGCCCTGCTGCGCCCGCTGGGCAGCGTGGTGTACTTCCTGCCGCCGTACGTGATCACGCCCGAGCAGATCGACTTCCTTGCCGAGGTGGCCAGTGAAGGCATCGATATTGCCACGCGAGACAGCGTCAGCGTGGCGGTACCGGCAAACTTCCACCCCGACTTCCGCGATCCGGGCTAACAGCACAGCAATCGCAACGCCTTGTAGGAGCGGCCTCGCGTCGCGAACGGGCTGCACAGCAGCCCCAAGGATCAGCAGCGCCGCCAAATGACCGGAGCTACTGTGCGGCCCTTTGGTGACACAAGGCCGCGCCTACAAGGACGATGTCCAACCTTCTTCCTGAGCAGAAACATGAGACTGTCCCGCTTCTTCATCGACGCCCCCCTGAGCCTCGGCGAGCACGACCTGCCCGAAGCCCAGGCCCACTATATCGGCCGCGTACTGCGCATGGCCCCCGGCGCTGCCGTGCAACTGTTCGACGGCAGCGGCCAGGAATACCTGGGCCAATTGCTCGAAGTGGGCAAGAAGACCGTGCGCGTCAGCCTCGACCAGGCTGTTGCCGGCCAGGCCGAGTCGCCATTGCACATTCATCTCGGCCAAGGCCTTTCCCGCGGCGAGCGCATGGACTGGGCCATCCAGAAGGCCACCGAACTGGGCGCCAATGAAATCACCCCGATCGTCAGCGAACGCTGCGAAGTGCGCCTCAAAGACGAGCGCGCCGACAAGCGCCTCGCCCACTGGCGCCAGGTCGCGATCAGCGCCTGCGAGCAATGCGGCCGCTCGACGCTGCCGATCATCCACCCACCGGTGACCTTGGCCGACTGGATCAAGGGCAGCGATGCTGACCTGAAACTGGTCTTGCACCCTGTCGCAGAGCCGCTGACCAGTCATGAAAAACCGGCACGCCTGGCGTTCCTGATTGGCCCCGAGGGTGGTTTGAGCGATGCCGAAGTCGAACAGGCCAAGGGGGCAGGCTTCCAAGCTGCCCGTCTTGGCCCACGCGTGTTGCGCACTGAAACAGCGCCGGTGGTGGCCCTTTCGGTGGCGCAACAGCTGTGGGGCGATTTTTAACGCACGTAGAGCGATACCGCCACGAAGTGCATCAGGCTGCCAGCGATGACGAACAGGTGCCAGATGCCGTGCCAGTGGCGGAATCGGCTGTCAAATGCGAAGAAAATGATGCCCACGGTGTAAAACACACCACCCGCCGCCAGCCAGGCAAAGCCGGCGGTGCCCAGGCTTTGCAGCAGCGGCTTGACCGCCACCAGCACGATCCACCCCATCACCGCATAGATGATGATCGATAGGACCCGCGCCTCCGAGCGTGGCTTGATTTCCTGCAGCATGCCGATCACCGCCAGCCCCCAGACCACCCCGAACAGGCTCCAGCCCCAAGGCCCGCGCAGGCTCACCAGGCAGAAGGGTGTGTAGCTGCCGGCGATCAGCAGGTAGATGGACAGGTGATCGAGCTTGCGCATGATCACCTTCGCCCGGCCGCGGGTGCTGTGGTAGAGGGTCGAGATGCTGTAGAGCAGCAACAGCGTGCCGCCGTAGATGGAGAAGCTGACGATCTTCCAGGGGTCGCCCTGCAGGCCTGCAGCGACGATCAGCCAGATGGCGCCGATGCAGGCCAGAACGGCACCGACCAGA
Organism: Pseudomonas sp. p106; assembly: GCF_003936645.1. Lineage (NCBI taxonomy): Bacteria > Pseudomonadati > Pseudomonadota > Gammaproteobacteria > Pseudomonadales > Pseudomonadaceae > Pseudomonas > Pseudomonas sp. p106. The sequence goes on along the minus strand of NZ_RHQR01000004.1, from coordinate 15,121 downwards.
TGGGTCCAAGCGTTGAAGCGTTCACCGTGATACATGCAAACACAGACCTCCCAAGCACCTGCAAGGTTCAAGCTGCAAGCTTACAGCTTCAGTCATTGCAGCTGCGCGTCACGCACCAGCCTTTCCAGCCCAACCAAGTCTGGCACCCGTGCCACCTGCTCGCCCACCTGCACAGCCGCCAATTCCAGGCTACCCAGCGCCACATCCACATAATTGAGCTGGCTGTCGAGCTTGCACGAGCGTGGAATGTCCTGCAGCAACACCGCCAGATATCGCAGCCCGGTATCGCCCAAAGCGTTCAGCACCACGATACGCGCCCGCTCGCCGCACGGAGTTTCACCACCGCACGCTGCCTCGAAGCCGATCAGCGGCAGGTGCTGCTGGCGCCAATCGATCCACCCCAGGTGCCAGGCCGGCTCGGCACGCTGGCACACCAGGTTGCGCTGGCCGATCAGCTCGGCCACCGCCACATTGGGCAACACCAGGGTTCGGTCGCCCAAGGGCAACAGCAGGCCGGTCAGGCTGCTGCGCTGGCCTGCGATCAACTCAAGCATGGGTTTGGCTCCAATGGGCGATACTCTGCAGAAGCACCGACTCCTGATACGGCTTGCCCAGGTAGTCGTTGACGCCGATGGCCATGGCCCGGTCGCGGTGTTTCTGCCCGGTGCGCGAGGTGATCATGATGATCGGCAGGTCTTTGAGGCGCTCGTCGCGACGAATGCGGGTGGCCACTTCAAAGCCATCCATGCGCGGCATTTCGATGTCCAGCAGCAACACATCCGGGCGGTGCTCCTCCAGCAACGCCATGGCATCGACACCGTCCTTGGCCGTCAGCACGCTCATGCCATGGCGCTCCAGCAGGCGGCTGGTGACCTTGCGCACGGTCACCGAATCGTCCACCACCATCACCAGCGACGCCCGGCGCGGCGCCGGGCCGAACAGCGTGCGCTGCACCCCGCTCCCCCCCGGCAGCCGCGCCAGGCGACGCTGTTGGCCGCGCAACTGGCCAAGCAGATCAAGAATCAGTACCACCCGACCATCACCGAGCAGGGTCGCGCCGGACAACCCAGGCACGGCGGCGAACTGCGGGCCAAGGCTCTTCACCACAATCTCGCGGCTCGGCGACAGGCTATCGACCTGAATGGCGAACGACTGTTCCTGCGAATGCACCAGCAACACCGGCAATGGCACGCTCTGGCCCAGAAGGCTTGGCCGTGGCAGGCCTTGCAGCAGCTCGCCCAGGTAGCGCAAATCGTATTCATGGCCAGCATAGCCATAGCGCGGCACATCCCGCTGGTAACAGAGAGCCAGCTCGGCCGGCGGCACGCGCACGATACCTTCGATGGTGTTGAGCGGGATGGCATATTGCTCCTCACCCAGGTGGACCATCACCGCACGGTTGATCGACACGGTGAACGGCAGGCGAATCAGAAAGCGCGCACCTTTGCCCTGCGCCGACTCGATACTCATCGAGCCGCCCAGTTGCTTGACCTCTTCGTGCACCACGTCCATGCCCAGCCCACGCCCGGAAATCTGGGTGATCTTCTCTGCGGTGGAAAACCCCGGGCGCAAGATGAACTGCAGTATCTCGTGGTCGCTCAGGTGTGCCTGGGGGTCCAGCAGGCCACGCTTGATCGCCTTGCGCCGCACAGCCTCCAGCGGCACGCCGGCACCGTCGTCGGTCATCTCGATGACGATATCGGCCCCCTCATGGAGCAAATTCAGCTGGATGGTGCCCAGCTCAGGCTTGCCGGCAGCCAAGCGCGCTTCACGGGTTTCAAGGCCATGATCGACAGCATTGCGCAGCATGTGCTCCAAAGGTGCAACCATACGTTCGAGCACACTGCGATCAAGCTCACCTTCGGCATTGCCGACCACCAGTTCGACCTGCTTGCCCAACTCGCTGGCCACTTGGCGCACCACCCTCTGCAGGCGCGGCACCAGGCGCTCGAACGGCACCATCAACGTAGCGGTGAGGCCTTCCTGCAACTGGCTGTTCACCCTCGCCTGCTGCTGCAGCAGGGCCTGCGCCTCCTGCGCGCGCTGGGCCAACGTCTCTTTCAGGTCAAGCAGGTCAGAAGCCGATTCGAACAACGCCCGTGACAATTGCTGCAACTGGGAATGGCGGTCCATTTCCAGCGGGTCGAAGTCCTCGTAGGCGTCACCTTCGAACGGCTGACGGCTGCTGATTCGCCCTTGGGTTTCCATATCCAGGCGCAGCAACTGGTCGCGCATGCGCTCCAGGGTGGTTTCCATCTCGCTCAAGGCGAACTGGGCGTCATTGACCTGTTGCTCGATACGCCCACGGATGACCGAGTGCTCACCCGCCAGGTTGCCCAGGTCATCGAGCAGTTCGGCGTCCACCTTGACCAGGTCACCGGGGGCCCGCTCCGGCGTAGCGGCAGGTGCGTCGGCAGGTGCAGCCCCGGCCGGGGCCTGCCCGGCAGCGCTGTCGGTCAGGGCGGCGCTGCTGAAGTTGCGGATGTAGTCGATCAACGCGGTAGCCGCATGCAGCGGCTGCCCCAGGCGCACAGCGTCAAGCATGTGCGCCAGGCGGTCATGGCAGTTCTGCAACAGAGCGAACAACGGGGCACCAGGCGGCAAGCGCCCGGCAGCCAGCAGTTCGTACAAGAACTCCAGTTCGTGGGCCAGGTCGCCGATGGCGGCGATTTCCACCATGCGCGCCCCGCCCTTGAGCGTGTGCAAATCACGCAGCAGGTTGTCCACCTCGGCGCTGTTGCGCGGGTCGGCCTGCCAACGCGCAAGCGCGGCGGCGGCACTTTCAACAATGTCAGAGCTTTCTTCGAGGAAGACTTCAAGCAGCTCCTTGTCGCCCGGGTTTTCGGCCTCTTCGGCCAACGCCGGGGGACCATCAAGGCGCGTGACCGACCCGGGTGCCACCAGGCCGGTAGCATCGGGTGCCAGTGCGTCGTCCAGCAAGCCACGCAAGCCGTCGATGCAGGCTGGGCGGGCGGACGGTTCCTGGCCGGCAGCGATCTCGTCGAGCATGTCGAGAAGTACCCCATGGGCTTGCCGTGCCTGGGCGAAGAAGCGTTCATCAGCAGCAAGGCTGCCCTCTTCCACCGCGCCATACAGGTCCAGCAACGCTTCGCAGACATCGTCCATCTGCCTCAGGTCGGCCAGGTGCGCACCGTGACAGAGGGTGGTCAGCTCATCGAGCAAGCTGTCCAGCGACTGGCGTTGCCCAGGCTGCTCCTGCCAGCGCGACAACAGGGCCTCGGCATCCAGCAGAATGTCCATCGACTGGGCGAGGAAGCTGGCGATCACCTGTGGATCACGCTTGCCCCGGCGCCCATGCTGCGGCTCCTCATGCAAGCTGGCCAAGCGCATGTCCACGGCCTCACCGACCTGCTCGATCAACTGCGCCGCGCCCGGAATGGGAGCCAGCGGGCTGCTGCCCAATTGCGCGAGGCCCAGGTGCAACAGTGCGCGCGCCGCTTCCAGCCATTCCAGCTCGGCCATTTGCAAAGGCAAGTGGTGGCCCCGGTATTCGCGTACCAGCCGGTCGAACGCGGTGGCCAGCTCGGCGATCGGCAAAACGCCGGCCATCGCAGCGCTACCCTTGAGGGTATGCAAGGCGCGTTGCAGGGTGTCGCTGACATCGGTGTCATGGCCCCCGGCGCCCTGCAGAAATGCCTCCAGGCTGGCCAGATGGCCCTGCGCTTCATTGCGGAATATGTCCAGCAACAGCGGATCGAGGCCATCGATTTCGGCACCTGCCGGCGAATCGTTTTCCGCCAGCGCATGCAGATGGCTCGCCAGCTGCTCGATCTCGGTCACCTGTGGCATCTGGCCGGCGGCAAAGTCAGCCAGCAGGTCGGGCAAATGAACCACGACCTGCTGCAGGGCCACCACACCCTCCGGGGCCAGCGCCATACGCCCTTCCAGAACCCGGTTGAGCAGGTGCTCACCGCCCCAGGCCAATTCGGCAACCGCCTGGGCATGGACCATCCGGCCACTGCCTTTGAGCGTATGCAAGTCCCGGCGCACCTCCAGCAAGGCATCCCGCAGGCTGTTATCAGCGCGCCAGCGCAACCAGTGCCGCTCGATCTGTGGCAGCAGCTCGCCGGCCTCTTCAAGGAAAACCTCGCGCAACTCGTCATCAACCCCGTCGGTACTGCCGTCCTGGGCAATGACGCCAAGCGAGCATCGCACACCGAGCGCCGCCAGGCTGGCGCGCGCCCTGTCGAGGAAAGGTTGGGCATCGGCAAGAGGGTCGGCCACCCGCCATTGCAGGTAACACTCACTGGCGCTGAGGGCATCGGCCAGGTGGTCAAGCTCCTCCGGCGGCGGCTCGACGTCCAGGTGCTGCAACCAGCCGTGCACGTAACCTGCACAACCGGCCAAGACTTCGGCAGCGGCCGGCAGCATCAGCATCGCCAACGCCCCTCGCACTTGCTGCAGCAACCCCGGCAGTGGTTGCAGGCGCTGACGCGGCCAACCGGACTCCAGGCAATCTCCGATCAGGTCTTTGGCCTGCTGCAACACGTTCATCGACTCGTTCAACACCAGTTGGCGAATCTCGGCCAGGTCCGAGCCGGGCAAGCCGCCCTGCCCGCCCTGCTCCAGCGGGCCGACCATGCCATTGAGGCTCGCCTCCACATACAACAAGGCGCCCGCCACATCCATGAGTGCGGCGTCATCCGCCACGCGTTCACCCTGGGCCAACGCCTGCAGGGCCAGTACCTGATCGATGATGACCCGCCGAGGCTGCTGAAAGCCCAGGACCGCAAGGGTATCGGCTACATGACGCAAGGGGGCCAACAGGGCGTCCAGCTGTTCGCTGTGCTGACGATCCCCGCGTACGAACTGGTCCAGACGCTCCTTGATACGCATCAGGTCGTCGCACAATGCGCTGATCACCGAACGCAGGGCGTCACGCCCAGGCCCTGCCTGAACCTGCTCACGCCAATTGCCCAGCGACAGGTCTAGATTGGCCAGGTCGTCCGAGCCTGCAAAGCGCTGCGCCGCACCACTGACCAGGCTGCCTTGAGCCAAGGGCTCTACCCCCCTGCAAGCCCGCAACTGGTTAAGCAGCGGCAGCATGACCAACGGCAAGTCATGCCGCGCTCCGCGCAGCCGCTCCAGGTACGAGGGCAGTTGCTCAAGGCCGCGGAACAGCGGGCCCAGGCAGTCGCCGCGGGGGCTGACCTGGCCCTCGGCCAAGGCCCTGGCCAGCAACTCCAGCTCTTCGGCCAGGCGCGTTGCACCGCGCAGTTCGAGCATGCGCAGGCAGCCGTGAACCTGGTGCAGGTTATCCACCACGAACGCCAGCATGGACAAATCGTCCGTCTCCCCGGCAAAGCGCTCAAGGGCCTGGCGTGCCTGGCCCAGGCAATCGAGGATGGCCGCCTTGGTCCAGGCCAGGGCGACGGTATCGTGGCGCTCGGGGCTTACTGCTGCAGCCATCATGACTCCTCAGCGCCGCTCGGCAGGTGCAGGCAGGGTGAAACCGGACACGGAGCGGCGCATCTCGCTGGCCATTCGCGCCAGGTGGCGGATACTGTCGGCGGTTGCGCCGGAGCCAGCGGAGGTCTGCGCGGTAATCTGCTGGATCACCGACATGGTGTGGGAGATCTGCCCTGCCGAAGAGGTCTGCAACTGGGCGGCGTCGGAGATGCTGTGGATAAGTTCGGCGAGGTTCTGCGACACCCCCTCGATTTCGGCCAGCGCCACCCCGGCGTCCTGCGCCAGGCGTGCACCGCGCACCACCTCGGCGGTGGTCTGTTCCATGGATATCACTGCCTCGTTGGTATCGGCCTGAATGGTGCGCACCAGTGCCTCGATCTGCCGTGTCGCCGAAGACGAACGCTCAGCCAGGCGCTGGACTTCATCGGCCACCACGGCAAACCCTCGGCCGGCCTCTCCCGCCAGCGAGGCCTGGATGGCGGCATTCAATGCGAGAATGTTGGTCTGATCGGCAATGTCGTCGATCAGGCTGACGATGTCGCCGATTTCCTGGGAAGACTCACCCAGACGCTTGATCCGCTTGGCGGTGTCCTGAATCTGCTCACGGATGTTGTCCATGCCGTTGATGGTGTTATGCACCACCTCGTTGCCCTTGTTGGCGATCGCCACCGAACGCTCGGCCACCTTGGCCGATTCGTAGGCATGCGCGGAAACCCGGTCGATCGATTCGACCATGTCACCCACCGCCTCGGAAGCCTCGCTGATCTGTTCGGCCTGGTGCTCTGAAGCTTTGGCCAGCTGGCGGGCAGTGTTTTGCGTGTCCTGCACTGCGGCAGCCACTTGCTCGGCGCTGTGGTTGATGGTGGCCACCAGGTCGCGCAATTGGTCGACGGAATAGTTGATCGAGTCGGCGATGGCACCGGTGAAGTCCTCGGTCACCGACACGGTCACGGTCAGGTCACCGTCGGCGAGCTCCTCGATCTCATCGAGCAGGCGCATGATCGCCTGCTGATTGCGCTCATTCTTCTCGGCGGTTTCCTGCAGTTGACGATGGGTTGCCCGCACCATCACCAGGCCGATCAGGATGATCGAGGCCAGCGCCAGCAGCCCCAGAACATACCCGCCCACAGTATCGAGGGTACGCCCGGCTGCCAGGTTCTCGAAGCCGTTGGCAAGGTGCGAGGCTTCGTCGAGCAATGTTTGCGAGAGGCTGAAAATGTTCCCGGCCGCTTCGCGAACGCGGAACAGCTCGGGCGAGGTTTCGAGGATTTCATCGACTGAACCGGCGACGAACTGGAACAGTTCGGCGATTTCGGCCAGGCGCGCACGTGCGTCGGCATCCTCGACGCGTGTCACCTGAATCGCCGGGTTGCCCGCCAGCATGCCTTCGAGCACCTGACCAAACCGGCTGGCATCGCGGCCGAAGGCATCGGCGGCCTGGGCGGCTGCGTCGTCGCCAGCCAGCACCGTGTTGACCGACCCCAGAATGCGTTCTGCGAGCAGCAACTGGCGCTGGGCCACCACCACCTGGCTGGCCGGAGCCCCACTCTGCAGCAAGACCTCCACAACCTTCTCGTACTCGACCTGTAGCTGCGGTACGGTTTCGGCCAAGGTCGCCGCCACCTGATGCAGCGATAGCACGGTCTGCTCGCTGGCCAGGATGATATCGGTGTCCTTGCGCAGGTTTTCCCAGTCCTGGCGCACCGCTTCCATTTCATCCTTCACGGCGGCGGGCGCCGCTGGCAGGCCAGTGGACTTGTCACCTTCGCGCAGGTAGCTCCAGCGCTGCTCGAAATCGTTGCGCGCATCCGAAAGCAGCTTGAAAGCCAACGCCTTGCCGGTTGCAGCCTCGGTGGCATTCTTGGCGATGCGCTGCGACAGCACGCGCAGCTCGCCGGCATGGCCGATGTACTGTTTGTCGTGATTGGACTGGGTGTTGAGGTACGCAAAATTGGCGAACAGCAGGATGATCGAAAGGATCAGCACCACGAACAGCACAGTGATCTGAGCGATGCTGCGCGTGCGCGGGGTCATGCTGGTAGGGGCGACATTGGTGGCCGGCTTGTTCACGTTCGAATGTCCTATAGCGCCACGTCGAGAAAGCCCGGCGCCTGGGCCAGGGCGAAGGGGCTGAAGATGGCCCAGTTGCGCTCACGCGGGAAATGCCCCTGAACGAACCGTGCAGCGGCGCGAATCAGCGGCTGTGGCGGCGCAAGTTCCAGGGTATCCAGGGCAAAATGCTGCAGGCCGAGCACTTCGTCCACCAGCAGGCCGACGAACAGGTCCTCATGGTCCAGCACCAGCACGCGCCGCTGCTTGCCCGTTGCCGCGGGACCGAGGCCGAAAAAGCTGCTCAGGTCCATCACCGGCAACAACCTGCCGCGCAGGTTGGCTACCCCGCAAACCCAAGGCTGTACGCCCGGCACCCGACTGCTGCGTGGCTCGCGCGACACTTCGGCCACCTCGCCCATCGGCGCGACGAACCACTGCCCGGCAACGCGAAAACCGATACCGCTCCATTGCTGCAGGCGCGTGTCCTGCGGCGGCTGGTCGGCAACCAGCAGTCGGCATCGCCGGTCGATGTCCAGCAACAGCTCGAAGGCGGTCAGCGACGCGCCTTGGGGGCGGGTGGTCAAGCGCCCAGCACTTCGTTGAGCTTGGCGATCAGGGCGTGTTCTTCCACCGGCTTGGTGACGAAGCCACGCGCACCCTGGCGCTGCGCCCAGATACGGTCGGTTTCCTGGTCCTTGGTGGTAACGATGAGCACAGGAATTGCGCTGGTTTCCGGGTCCTTGCTCAATTGCCGGGTGGCCTGGAAGCCGTTCATGCCGGGCATGACGATGTCCATCAGCACCGCGTCGGGCTTTTCCTGGCGGGCCAGGGCCACAGCGTCAGCGCCGTTGTTGGCCTTGAGCACTTGGTGGCCATGCTTTTCGAGCCACTCGGTCAATCTGTACATCTCTGTCGGCGAATCGTCGACAATCAGAACTCGGGCCATGCTGTTTCCCCATCAGGAAAATAAAAACCACGCCACCTCGGGCGTGGTCAGGGTGCGTGTTGTTCGTGCGCGGCGAACCCGGGCACGTGGGCCCTGATCGCGTCGAGCAGTTCTTCCTTGCTGAATGGTTTGGTCAGGAACTGATCGGAGCCGACTACCCGCCCGCGCGCCTTGTCGAACAGGCCGTCACGCGACGACAGCAGGATGACCGGGATGTCCTTGAAGGCACTGTTGTGCTTGATCACGGCGCAGGTCTGATAGCCATCCAGGCGCGGCATGAGCACGTCGACGAAGATGATCTGTGGCTGGTGGTCAACGATCTTGGCCAGGGCATCGAAACCGTCGCTGGCGGTGATCACCTCGCAGCCTGCTTCACCGAGCAACATCTGCGCAGTGCGGCGGATCGTGCGTGAATCGTCGATCACCATCACCTTCAGGGGTTGTTCCATAGATGCCTACCAGAAAAAATTGAGCTGCAAGATGCAAGCGTCAAGCTGCAAGAAAAGGCGGACTGGCACATGGCTGGCTTTTCTTGAGGCTTGTAGCTTAAGGCTTGCAGCTCATTTTTAGCACACTCCGGGTGGCCATTCCATCTACCGCGCCCCTTGACCCGCGGCGTTCGCGGCGCCACCCTGAGCCACTTTTCTTTCGATTCGTCGCGGCTACCCGCCGCCAAGAGGAACCACCCCCATGAGCGTTCGCCTCGGCATTGTCATGGACCCCATCGCGTCCATCTCCTACAAGAAGGACAGCTCGCTGGCCATGCTGCTGGCCGCTCAGGCCCGTGGCTGGAGCCTGTTCTACATGGAACAGCGCGACCTGTACCAGGCCGAAGGCAAGGCCCGCGCGCGGATGCGCCCACTCAACGTGTTCGCCGACCCGGCGCGCTGGTTCGAGCTGGGCGAAGAGCAGGACAGCCCGCTGGCCGAACTGGACGTGATCCTGATGCGCAAGGACCCGCCGTTCGACATGGAGTTCGTCTACAGCACCTACCTGCTGGAGCAGGCCGAAGCCGAAGGCGTGCTGGTGGTCAACCGCCCACAGAGCCTGCGTGACTGTAACGAAAAACTGTTCGCCACCCTGTTCCCGCAATGCACGCCGCCTACCCTGGTGAGCCGCCGCCCGGACATCATTCGCGCCTTCGCCGCCCAGCATGGCGACGTGATCCTCAAGCCCCTGGACGGCATGGGCGGCACCTCGATCTTCCGCCACCGGGCTGGTGACCCCAACCTGTCGGTCATTCTCGAAACCCTGACCGCACTCGGCGCCCAGCAAATCATGGCCCAGGCCTACCTGCCGGCCATCAAGGACGGCGACAAGCGGATCCTGATGATCGACGGCGAACCGGTCGACTACTGCCTGGCGCGCATCCCGGCCAGCGGTGAGACACGCGGCAACCTGGCCGCAGGCGGGCGTGGCGAAGCACGCCCGCTGAGCGAGCGTGACCGCTGGATTGCTGCCCAGGTCGGCCCGTCCCTGCGTGCAAAAGGCCTGCTGTTCGTCGGCCTTGACGTGATCGGCGACTACCTCACCGAGATCAACGTCACCAGCCCGACCTGCATCCGCGAGATCGACGCGGCCTACAACACCGATATCGGTGGCAAGCTGATGGATGCCATTGATCGCCAGTTGAAGGCGCGCTGACCGCCGACGCGGAGCAAAAGCGCAGAGTGGGGTATGATGCGCAGCCGCAAGCTTCAAGCTGCAAGCCGCAAAAAAAGCCGGCCTGCACCAACCTGCCCTTACTTGCAGCTTGCGGCTTGTAGCTTGTAGCTGACTGTGGATACCTGATGACGCTGCCCGCCGACATCCCCGCCGACCTGCTTCCACCCCGCGTTCGCCCGGTGGACCGGCTTGGTTTTACCCTGTTCCTGGCTGCCCTGGTGCACCTGGCGCTGATCCTCGGCGTGGGCTTTACCGTGGTCAAGCCGGCTGAAATCCGCCAGACCATGGATATCACCCTGGCCACCTTCAAAAGCGAGAAGCCGCCCGAGAAGGCCGATTTCCAGGCCCAGGCCAACCAGCAAGGCAGCGGCACACTGGAGAAGAAGGCGGTACCCACCACCACTGAGATCGCGCCGTTCCAGGACAGCAAGATCAACAAGGTCACCCCGCCGCCGGCGGCAAAACCTGAGGTGAAACCGCCGCCTGCGCCGCAAAAATCCGCCGTGGCCACCCAAGCCCCCAAGGCGCAGAAGGTCGAGCCCAAGCCAAAGGAAAGCAAGCCGCAGCCCAAACCGGCCGCAACGCCAGATTTCGACAGTTCGCAGCTGTCGAGCCAGATCGCCAGCCTCGAGGCCGAGCTGTCCAACGAACAGCAGATGTACGCCAAGCGCCCGCGCATCCACCGCCTGAACGCCGCCTCGACCATGCGCGACAAGGGCGCCTGGTACAAGGAGGAGTGGCGCAAGAAGGTCGAGCGGGTGGGCAACCTCAATTACCCCGACGAAGCACGCCGCCAGCAGATCTACGGCAACCTGCGGATGATGGTGTCGATCAACCGTGATGGCTCGCTCTATGAGGTGCTGGTGCTCGAGTCGTCCGGGCAGCCGGTGCTGGACCAGGCCGCCCAACGCATCGTGCGGCTGGCGGCGCCGTTTGCGCCGTTTACCGGCGACCTGGCGGAATACGACCGACTGGAAATCATCCGTACCTGGCGGTTTGCCCGTGGGGATCGGCTTTCCAGTAACTGAGCTGCAAGCTGCAAGCTCGAATGCCTTGTCAGCCTCGCCACCTGGCGCCACACTATCCCCCATGAAAAACCTCGCCCCGAGCTACCTAAAGCATCAGTTCCTGATCGCCATGCCGCACATGGCCGATCCGAACTTTGCCCAGACCCTCACGTACATCGTCGAGCACAACGCCAATGGCGCCATGGGCCTGGTGGTCAATCGACCTCAGGAGCTGAACCTGGCGGACATTCTCGAGCAGTTGCGCCCGGACGAGGAACCGCCGGCCAGCACCCTGCAGGTGCCGATCTACCAGGGCGGCCCGGTGCAGACCGACCGCGGCTTCGTACTGCACAGCAGCGAATGCAGCTACCAGGCCACTGTCGAGCTGCAAGGCCTGTCGCTGTCCACCTCGCAGGATGTGCTGTTCGCCATCGCCGAGGGCGTAGGGCCACAAAAGAGCCTGATCACCCTGGGCTATGCCGGCTGGGAAGCCGGGCAACTGGAGGCGGAACTCGCCGATAACGCCTGGCTGAACTGCCCGTTCGATGCGGACATCATTTTTGGCCTGGCCAGTGAACAGCGCCTGGGGGCCGCAGCCGCCAGCCTGGGCATCAACCTCAGCCTGCTGACCAGCCAGGCGGGCCACGCCTGATGGCCGAGCTGCGCCTGCTGCTGGGCTTCGACTACGGCAGCAAACAGATCGGTGTGGCCGTCGGCCAGGTAGTGACCGGCCAGGCACGTGAACTGTGCACGCTCAAAGCGCAGAATGGCGTGCCGGACTGGGCCCAGGTGGAAAAACTGATCAATGAGTGGAAGCCCGATGCCATCGTTGTCGGCCTGCCATTGAACATGGACGGCACGCCAAGCGAAATGAGCGCCCGCGCCGAAAAGTTCGCCCGCCGCCTCAACGGCCGTTTCAACCTGCCGGTGCACACCCACGACGAACGCCTGACCACTTTCGAGGCCAAGGGCGAGCGCATGGCCCGCGGCGGCCAGCGCGGCAGTTACCGTGACAACCCGGTCGATGCCATCGCCGCGGCCCTGCTGCTGCAAGGCTGGCTGGAGGCCAATACCTAATTTTCCGCTTTGCCGTCGGGCCAACCCGGCGCCCTCCAGGAGACACGCAATGAGCCTACCCAATCCCGCCGATCTGATCCGGCAGATGGCTGTCGACCTTCGCGCCCATCTCGCCCGCCGCGGCATCACCGAGCCGCGTTACATCGGCATCCGCACCGGCGGCGTCTGGGTAGCCCAGGCCCTGCAGCAGGAACTGGCCGATGCCAGCCCGCTGGGCACCCTGGACGTGTCGTTCTACCGCGACGATTTCAGCCAGAACGGCCTGCACCCTCAAGTGCGCCCGTCAGAGCTGCCGTTCGAGGTCGAAGGCCAGCACCTGGTGCTGATCGACGACGTGCTGATGAGCGGCCGCACCATTCGCGCCGCGCTCAACGAACTGTTCGATTACGGCCGCCCGGCCAGCGTGACCCTGGTCTGCCTGCTTGACCTGGACGCCGGCGAACTGCCGATCCGCCCCAACGTGCTGGGTGCCACCCTGTCGCTGGCGGCCCATGAACGGGTAAAATTGACCGGCCCCGCACCGCTCGCACTCGAGCGCCAGGACCTCGCCACCGCTTCCGCCCTTTAAGAGTCCACTCGCGATGACGCCAATCGACGCCAAGCGCCCGCTGCAGCTCAATGATCAGGGCCAGCTGCGCCACTTTCTCTCGCTCGACGGTTTGCCCCGCGAACTGCTCACCGAGATCCTCGACACCGCCGACTCGTTCCTCGAAGTCGGCGCACGGGCCGTCAAGAAAGTCCCGTTGCTGCGCGGCAAGACCGTGTGCAACGTGTTCTTCGAGAACTCGACCCGCACCCGCACCACCTTCGAACTGGCCGCCCAGCGCCTGTCGGCCGACGTGATCAGCCTGAATGTGTCGACCTCCTCGACCAGCAAGGGCGAAACCCTGTTCGACACCCTGCGCAACCTCGAAGCCATGGCCGCCGACATGTTCGTCGTGCGCCACTCCGACTCGGGTGCCGCGCACTTCATCGCCGAGCATGTATGCCCGGATGTCGCGGTGATCAACGGCGGTGACGGCCGCCATGCGCACCCGACCCAAGGCATGCTCGACATGCTGACCATCCGCCGCCACAAAGGCAGCTTCGAGAACCTGTCCGTGGCGATCGTCGGCGATATCCTGCACTCGCGTGTGGCCCGCTCCGACATGCTCGCGCTCAAGGCGCTGGGCTGCCCGGACATCCGCGTGATCGGCCCGAAAACCCTGATCCCGATCGGTATCGAGCAGTACGGCGTGAAGGTCTACACCGACCTCACAGAAGGCCTGAAGGACGTCGATGTGGTGATCATGCTGCGCCTGCAGCGTGAACGCATGGCCGGCGGCCTGCTGCCCAGCGAGGGTGAGTTCTACCGCCTGTTCGGCCTCACCACCGCGCGCCTTGCCGGCGCCAAGCCGGACGCCATCGTCATGCACCCGGGGCCGATCAACCGCGGCGTGGAGATCGAGTCGGCGGTGGCCGACGGTAAGCATTCGGTGATCCTCAACCAGGTCACCTACGGCATCGCCGTGCGCATGGCGGTGCTGTCCATGGCCATGAGCGGGCAGAACACGCAACGTCAACTCGACCAGGAGAACGCCCAGTGACCCTCAGCATTCTTGGCGCCCGGGTCATCGACCCCAAGAGTGGCCTGGACCACGTCACCGACCTGCACCTGGACGGTGGCCGCATTGCCGCCATCGGCGCGGCCCCGGCTGGCTTCAGCGCCAGCCGTACAATCCAGGCAGATGGCCTGATCGCCGCACCCGGCCTGGTCGACCTCGGTGTATCGCTGCGCGAGCCGGGTTACAGCCGCAAGGGCACCATTGCCAGTGAAACCCGCGCCGCCGTGGCCGGAGGCGTCACCAGCCTGTGCTGCCCACCGCAGACCAAGCCGGTGCTCGATACCTCGGCAGTGGCCGAGCTGATCCTCGACCGCGCCCGCGAAGCCGGCAACAGCAAGGTCTACCCCATCGGCGCCCTGACCAAGGGCCTGGAAGGCGAGCAACTGGCCGAACTGGTCGCCCTGCGTGACACCGGTTGCGTAGCCTTCGGCAACGGCCTGAAAGAAATCCCCAACAACCGTACCCTGGCCCGTGCCCTGGAATACGCTGCCACCTTCGACCTGACCGTGGTCTTCCACTCCCAGGACCGCGACCTGGCCCAGGGCGGCCTGGCCCATGAAGGCGCGATGGCCAGTTTCCTCGGCCTGCCCGGCATCCCGGAAACCGCCGAGACCGTTGCCCTGGCGCGCAACCTGCTGCTGGTCGAGCAGGCCGGCGTACGTGCGCACTTCACCCAGATCACCAGCGCCCGTGGCGCGCGGCTGATCGCCCAGGCCCAACAACTCGGCCTGCCAGTGACCGCCGATGTGGCGTTGTACCAGCTGATCCTCACCGACGAGTCGCTACGGGAGTTCTCAAGCCTCTACCACGTGCAGCCGCCACTGCGTAGCGCCGCCGACCGCGATGGCCTGCGCGAAGCGGTCAGATCGGGCGTGATCCAGGCGATCTCCAGCCATCACCAGCCGCACGAACGCGATGCCAAGCTGGCCCCGTTCGGTGCCACCGAGCCCGGTATCAGCAGCGTCGAACTGCTGCTGCCATTGGCCATGACGCTGGTGGAAGACGGCCTGCTCGACCTGCCGACCCTGCTCGCCCGCCTGACCAGCGGCCCGGCGGCCGCCATGCGCCTGCCGGCGGGTGAACTCAAGGTCGGTGGCTCGGCGGACCTGGTGCTGTTCGATGCCAAGGCCTCGACGGTTGCCGGCGAGCAGTGGTACTCGCGCGGCGACAACTGCCCGTTCATCGGCCACTGCCTGCCCGGCGCGGTGCGTTACACCGTGGTCGACGGGCACGTTTGCCACGAGGGCTGAGTAAGCACACCGCTCGCTGTAGGAGCGGCCTTGTGTCGCGAAAGGGGTGCGAAGCAGCCCCGGGAATTTCCGAATAGTGCCGGGATCTTG
>NZ_RHQR01000049.1:0-808 GCF_003936645.1 Pseudomonas sp. p106 | reverse complement strand
GCGATGTCGCTGAAGGCGGCCAGATCGTTTACACCGCGACCTTGAGCAATCCAGCCGGCACGGCGATGACCGTGACCCTGAGCAATGGCGCGGTCATCAATATCGCAGCAGGTCAGACCTCCGGTACGGTCGCTGTTGCAGCCCCGGCCGATGATGTCTACAAGGACGCTGGCCAGGTCAAAGCCACCATCACCGACACCACCGGTGGTGACTTCGAGAACCTCGCAGTCAACCCGGCTGAAGTCGTGACCAACGTCAGCGACACCCTCGACACGTCGACCGTCACGTTGACCGCCACCCCAAGCGTGGTCGAGGGCGGTACCGTGGTGTACACCGCGTCGGTCAGTGCCCCAGTCACCGGCAGCCCGTTGGTCGTCACCCTGGCCAACGGTCAGAGCATCACCATCGGCGTCGGCGAATCGTCCGGCTCAGTCGACTTCGTTGCGCCGAATAACGTCTACAACACCAATACCGCACTGACCAACAGCATCACCAAGGTCGAAGGCGGTAATTACGAACAGCTCGACACCGCCGGCGCTCCGACCACCACGGTTACCGACAGCCCGGCTACTCAGGCGACCACCAACCTGGTGCTGAGCGCGACCGGCGATGTCGCTGAAGGCGGCCAGATCGTTTACACCGCGACCTTGAGCAATCCAGCCGGCACGGCGATGACCGTGACCCTGAGCAATGGCGCGGTCATCAATATTGCGGCCGGTCAGACGTCCGGTACGGTCTCTGTTCCAGCTCCGGCTGATGATGTCTACAAAGACGCCGACCAGGTCAAAGCCACTATCACCGGTACCAC
>NZ_RHQR01000048.1:0-1059 GCF_003936645.1 Pseudomonas sp. p106 | reverse complement strand
CCGACGTTGCCCAGCCAGGCGCTGATCCAGTAGCCCCACGCCGAGGAGAAGCCCATGTAGTCGCCGAAGCCGGCCTTGGCGTAGGCGTATACCCCGCCGTCCAGATCAGGTTTGCGGTTGGCCAGGGTCTGGAACACGAACGCCAGGGTCAGCATGCCGACTGCGGTGATCGCCCAGCCGATCAGTACGGCGCCAACCCCTGCGCTGGCGGCCATGTTTTGCGGCAGCGAGAAAATACCGCCGCCAATCATCGAACCGACGACGAGTGCAACGAGTGCGCCGAGTTTTAGTTTTCCGGAAGAATCAGACATTTAACAACTCCGTACCAGGAGAAAGTTGACCACAGAATAAATCCGTCGCCTGGGCCATGATCTGACTTGGATCAGTTCATGGCGTTGTGAAGTAGGAAATTTCCTTCACTTGACTCCTGGAGAGTGCCGACAGCCCTGTTGCAGGCCCCGTGCGCTGGCACCTCCATGTACAACCAGAGCAAACGCTCTGTTCAGCCTGCGAACTCTGAAGCTAGCCGCTTTTGCCGTTTTCGCAAACTTTTCTCAATAAATTCCATGGGTAATCGAGGTTGATAAAGTTGCACGTCGGACAAGCGTTTATCTGGGGCGACCGGTATAGACAAAAGAGTTATTAGTGCTATAGCTTTAATGGCTTTGTCTATTATAAGTAGCCGTATCTATATGCAGATAAAGCTGTTTCAGCGATGTGACAGCACGCACAAAAGACGAGGAATCGCATGAGCGAACCAGGACAGAAACTGCGCCTCGGCGCGTTGATCGCACTGGTGGTCGGTTCGATGATTGGTGGCGGCATCTTCTCGTTGCCGCAGAACATGGCGGCGCGCGCGGATGTTGGTGCTGTGCTGATTGGCTGGGGTATCACCGCAGTGGGCATGCTGGCGCTGGCCTTCGTGTTCCAGACTTTGGCCAACCGCAAGCCTGAGCTGGATTCAGGGGTGTATGCCTATGCCAAGGCAGGTTTTGGCGATTACATGGGCTTCTCGTCGGCGTGGGGCTACTGGATCAGCGCCTGGCTGGGCAACGTCGG
>NZ_RHQR01000047.1:0-1184 GCF_003936645.1 Pseudomonas sp. p106 | reverse complement strand
CCGGCTTGTATGGTAGGACTCGAAGGGGTGGGTGGGACCTAAAGCCGGCTTCTGACTGTTCACAGCAGTACAGACCGTGGGAGAAATCGTCCTCACCCCTTCCACCAAAGCGCCGATAAAGAATGCTTCGTTCTCTTCAACGACGATAGAAACAAGCCTGCGCCTCTTGGTGAAACCCTTCGAGTCGAAAAACCATACAGCGGGAGTGCAAACCATGGCAATGGAAACGAGCGATTTCATCATCGGTATTGATGTTGCCAAAGCCGAGCTGGTCGTTCATTTTCAAAGCCACGGCACGCAGATGTCGCTGAGCAATACCAAGCCTGAAATCAAGAGATGGCTGAAGCAACAACCTGCCAACACTGCTCTGTGCGTCGAAGCAACGAACGTCTACCACCTGGACGTTGTGGAGATGGCACATGAAAAGGGCTTCAAGGTCTATGTTGTTGACGGATTTCAACTTAGTAACTACCGAAAAGGCATTGGTGGCCGATCCAAAACCGATGCCAGTGATGCCGCTTTGCTTGGCCGTTATCTGGAGCGGGAAAGCCGGGATCTGCGCCCTTGGGCGCCACCGCCAGCCGTTTATGGCAAGCTTCAGAGCCTTCTACGCCGCAGGGCTGCTCTGGTCACGATGCGCACCGCCCTGAGCCAGAGTTGGGGTAATGAGCAGCTGCTCAAAGCGGCGTTCAAGAGCTTTACCCAGCAAATGGACAAGTTGGATCTGCTGGTCCAAAAGAAGCTCAAGGAGTTACTTAAGGAGGCTGGTTTACTGGAGCAAGTTGCTCGTTGTCAGGCCATCGAGGGCATCGGTTTTCTGACAGCTACTGCATTGGTTATGGCGTTTATCCGCGGCGAGTTCAAAAACAGCGATGCCTTCATTGCCTTCCTTGGCATGGACTTGAGAGTCTCCGATTCCGGGCAGAAGACGGGACTACGTCGTTTAACGAAGCGAGGTTGCCCGGAAATTCGCCGATTACTGCATAACGCCTCAATGTCAGCCAGCCGCTCGGCGGCTTGGAAAGAGACGTACGAACACTATCGAAACAAGGGCAAGGCCACGACTGAAGCGCTGGTGATCTTGTCGCGCAAGCTCGCCCGGGTTGCATTTGCCCTGATGAAGAAGAAGGAGGAATACGTAAGCAGAACGGCCTAAAGACCGTTGTTTACAACCATAGAATCTC
>NZ_RHQR01000046.1:0-1251 GCF_003936645.1 Pseudomonas sp. p106 | reverse complement strand
GGCGATCAGGCCGATGACCGGCGCCTGGTGGAGTCGACCCGTTCGCTGTTCAAGACCGGCTTCTTCCAGGATATCCAGCTGAACCGCGACGGCGATGTCCTGATCATCAACGTGGTCGAGCGCCCGTCGGTGTCGAGCATCGAGATCGAAGGCAACAAGGCGATCAGCACCGAAGACCTGATGAAGGGCCTGAAACAGTCGGGCCTGGCTGAAGGCGAAATCTTCCAGCGTGCCACCCTCGAAGGTGTGCGTAACGAGCTGCAGCGCCAGTACGTGGCCCAGGGTCGCTACTCGGCCGAGGTCGACGCCGAGGTGGTGCCACAGCCGCGAAACCGGGTTGCCCTGAAGATCAAGATCAACGAAGGCACCGTCGCTGCCATCCAGCACATCAACGTCGTCGGCAACACCGTGTTCGATGATGAAGAGCTGGCGCAGCTGTTCGAGCTCAAGACCACCAACTGGCTGTCGTTCTTCAAGAATGACGACAAGTACGCCCGCGAGAAACTCTCCGGTGACCTGGAGCGCCTGCGTTCCTACTACCTGGACCGCGGCTACATCAACATGGACATCGCTTCCACCCAGGTGTCGATCACCCCGGACAAGAAGCACGTCTACATCACCGTCAACGTCAACGAAGGCGAGAAGTACACCGTTCGTGACGTGAAGCTGTCGGGCGACCTGAAGGTGCCGGAAGACCAGGTCAAGTCGCTACTGCTGGTGCAGCCGGGCCAGGTGTTCTCGCGCAAGGTGATGACCACCACGTCCGAGCTGATCACCCGCCGCCTTGGTAACGAAGGCTATACCTTCGCCAACGTCAACGGCGTGCCACAGCCCAATGACGAAGACCACACGGTCGACATCATGTTCGTGGTCGACCCGGGCAAGCGTGCCTACGTCAACCGCATCAACTACCGCGGCAACACCAAGACCGAAGACGAAGTGCTGCGCCGCGAAATGCGCCAGATGGAAGGCGGCTGGGCTTCGACCTACCTGATCGACCAGTCCAAGACCCGCCTGGAGCGCCTGGGCTTCTTCAAGGAAGTCAACGTCGAGACCCCGCCAGTGCCGGGCACCGACGACCAGGTCGACGTCAACTACAGCGTCGAAGAGCAGGCATCCGGCTCGATCACCGCCAGCGTGGGCTTCGCCCAGAGCGCCGGCCTGATCCTGGGCGGTTCGATCAGCCAGACCAACTTCCTCGGTACCGGTAACAAGGTGTCCATCGGCCTGACCCGTTCGGAATACCAGACC
>NZ_RHQR01000045.1:0-3262 GCF_003936645.1 Pseudomonas sp. p106 | reverse complement strand
GAGCAACAGCAAGAGCAACAGCAAGAGCAACAGCAAGAGCAACAGCAAGAGCAACAGCAACAGCAACAGCAACAGCAACGTAAGCGTCCGGCGAACTCACCTTCCGAACGCCAGCTTTAAGGGCGATGGTGTCCGCGTATTTTTAAGCGGACGCGATCGTCCTTATCGCCAGGATTTCCATGCGCCAACGAAGCTCTTATCCGAAACCATTCAAAGCCCAGGTCGTTCAGGAATGCCTGCAACCTGGCGCATCCATTTCCAGAGTCGCCATCAGCCACGGCATCAATGCCAACGTCATCCGCAAATGGCTGCCGCTCTACCGAGATCAGCCCGCAGCGACTTCACTACCGGCATTCGTCCCGCTAAAAGCCGCACCTAAACGGCCAGCCGAAGCGTCAGTGATCATCGAGTTGCCCATGGCCGACCAAGTGATCACAGTGAAATGGCCAACCTCAGATCCCGAGGGCTGCGCGCAATTTATCCGGGCTGTCGCTCAATGATCCGCATTGATGCAATCTGGCTGGCCACCGAGCCGATGGACATGCGCGCCGGTACCGAAACGGCATTGGCCCGGGTGATCGCGGTGTTCGGTGCGGCGAAGCCGCACTGCGCTTATCTGTTCGCCAATCGCCGGGCTAACCGGATGAAAGTGCTGGTACACGATGGCGTGGGTGTCTGGCTTGCCGCGCGACGACTGAATCAAGGCAAGTTTCACTGGCCCGGTATTCGCCATGGCTGTGAGGTCGAACTCGACAGCGAGCAACTCCAGGCGTTGGTGCTGGGCCTGCCGTGGCAGCGGGTCGGCTCAGGCGGCGTGATCAGCATGCTGTAACCGCCGGCCATTTGGCCGGTCTGCTTGTCGTCGTATCAAGCTTGCTCTGGCACAATCGGCGGCATGAGTTTCTCGCCCAACCTCGACCAAATGACCCCGGAACAGCTTCGTGCTTTGGCGGCACAGGCGTTGCAGTTGCAGTCCCAAGTCGAGGCGATGAGCAGAAAGATCCAGAACGATGAAACCATCATCGAGCAGCTCACTTACGAAATCGCCCTGCTCAAACGCCACAAGTTTGCCAAACGCAGCGAGCAAATCAGCCCGGCGCAAGGCAGCTTGTTGGATGACCTGCTCGATACAGACCTTGAAGCTATCGAGGCCGAGCTGAAACAACTCCTCCCAGCCTCATCACAGGCCGAGCCACGGCAATCGCCGAAACGTGCGCCATTGCCGCCGCAGTTTCCGCGCACCGTGATTCGTCACGACCCCGAAAACACCCAGTGCGCCTGTGGCTGCCTACTTCAGCGCATCGGCGAAGATGTCAGCGAAAAGCTGGATTACACGCCCGGCGTGTTCACGGTCGAGCAACATGTGCGTGGCAAATGGGCCTGCCGTCAGTGCGAAATACTGATCCAGGCGCCGGTACCGGCCCAAGTAATCGACAAAGGCATCCCGACCGCAGGCTTGCTGGCCCACGTCATGGTAGCCAAGTTCGCCGATCACTTGCCGCTGTACCGGCAGGAGAAAATCTTTGGCCGCGCCGGGTTGGCAATCGCTCGCTCGACCTTGGCCCAGTGGGTCGGACAAACCGGCGTGCGGCTCCAGCCGCTGGTCGATGCACTGCGTGAAGCAGTGCTGAACCAAGGTGTGATTCATGCCGACGAAACACCGGTGCAAATGCTTGCGCCAGGCGAGAAGAAAACCCACCGGGCCTACGTCTGGGCGTACAGCACCACCCCGTTTTCAGCACTGAAAGCCGTTGTGTATGACTTCAGCCCCAGTCGTGCCGGCGAACATGCGCGTAACTTCATGGGCGACTGGAGCGGCAAGTTGGTCTGCGTCGACTTCGCAGGCTACAAAGCTGGTTTTGAGCAAGGCATCACTGAAATCGGCTGCATGGCCCACGCCCGGCGCAAGTTTTTCGATCTGCATGTCGCGAACAAAAGCCAGCTGGCTGAACAGGCCCTGCACTCGATCAGCGGCTTGTACGAGGTCGAACGCCAGGCGCGGGACATGAGTGATGAAGATCGCTGGCGAACACGTCAGAAGTTGGCGGTACCGATCAGCAAAAAACTGCATGACTGGATGTTGGCCCAGCGCGACATGGTGCCCAACGGATCAGCCACGGCCAAAGCCCTCGATTACAGCCTGAAACGCTGGGTAGCGCTGACGCGCTACCTGGACGATGGAGCTGTACCCATCGACAACAATCAGGTCGAGAACCAGATACGGCCATGGGCACTCGGGCGCTCGAACTGGCTGTTTGCCGGGTCGCTGCGCAGTGGTAAACGGGCGGCTGCAATCATGAGCCTGATCCAATCGGCGCGTATGAATGGGCATGATCCGTATGCCTATCTCAGAGATGTGCTGACCCGGCTGCCGACGCAGCGAGCCAGTGATATCGGGCAATTGCTACCCAATCAATGGATGCCGGCCTGATGAATAATGAATCGCCCCGAAGCAGAAGCTTAGGAGCGATTCACGATTACAGCCCTAGCCGGGCAGACTCAGGTGCAACAAGGGGAAGGGGCGGCCCTCGCCATCTAGCGGAGAACGACCTGTTTGAACAAACCCGTAATGTAAATAGAACCCTACCGCTTCAGGGTTCTGTTCATTCACATCAACACTCATCTGACTGCGCGAACTGCGGGCATGCTCCAGCAGTGCGCGGCCAATCCCTTTCCCTCGCAGATCTGGTTCGATGAAGAGCATCTCTACGTGGTTTTCATTGAGCCCGATGAACCCTAGCGGGCAGTCCTCGGCATCTACCGCAACCCATAATTCAACAGCGGGTAGGTAAATATCGCGGAGCTGAGGAAGCAATGCCTCGATATCGGATTCTTGCAGGAAGTGATGTGTGGCGCGAACGGAGCGCAGCCAAATGTTGAGCAGTTGCGGATGGTCGGCGTTAGTAGCCTGACGAATGATCATAGAATCATCCTTTACACTTGATATCGGAAATGAGGCGCGCTAGTAGATAGCGACCGTATAAGTGTCGGCAACTTGTATGACCGCTTCGCGAGTTAACGCCTGGGCGGTTCACGGCAGAGGTAGCCGGAAAGGAGGGAGGAAGGACGATACTGAGAGGCTTTTGGGGTGTCAATAAAAAATTACGGAAGGGAATGGTGGAAGCATACCTGACAGATGGTGGCCGGGCCGGTAGGGATCTCACGCGGGACGCTAGAACCGGATGATGTCAGGAGCTTACGGTGACTTACCCGGACGCTTACACAGCAACAGCAAGAGCAACAGCAACAGCAACAGCAACAG
>NZ_RHQR01000044.1:0-3383 GCF_003936645.1 Pseudomonas sp. p106 | reverse complement strand
GTGGTACCGGTGATAGTGGCTTTGACCTGGTCGGCGTCTTTGTAGACATCATCAGCCGGAGCTGGAACAGAGACCGTACCGGACGTCTGACCTGCTGCGATATTGATGACCGCGCCATTGCTCAGGGTCACGGTCATCGCCGTACCGGCGGGGTTGCTCAGGGTCGCGGTATAAACGATCTGGCCGCCTTCAGCGACATCGCCGGTCGCGCTCAGCACCAGGTTAGTGGTCGCCTGGGTAGCCGGGCTGTCGGTGACCGTGGTGGTTGGGGTGCCGGCGGTGTCGAGCTGTTCGTAATTACCACCCTCGACCTTGGTGATGCTGTTGGTCAGTGCGGTATTGGTGTTGTAGACATTGTTCGGGGCGACAAAATCGACCGAGCCGGACGATTCGCCGACGCCGATGGTGATGCTCTGGCCGTTGGCCAGGGTGACGACCAGTGGCGAACCAGTAACAGGAGCCGAGACCGAGGCGGTATAGGTAACCACGCCACCTTCGACTACCGAAGCATTGGCGGTCAGGGTCACCGTGCTGGTATCGAGGGTATCGCTGACATTGGTCACGGCTTCAGCCGGATTCACCGCGAGGTTCTCGAAATCACCACTGGTTGTGCCGGTTATGGTGGCTTTGACCTGACCCGCATCTTTGTAGACGTCATCAGCCGGGGCCGGAACAGAGACCGTGCCGGAGCTTTGGCCTGCTGCGATATTGATGACCGCGCCATTGCTCAGCGTGACGGTCATCGCCGTGCCGGCTGGATTGCTCAGGGTCGCGGTATAAACGATCTGACCGCCTTCAGCCACGTCCCCAGTCGCGCTCAGCACCAGGTTGGTAGTGGCCTGGGTAGCGGGATTGTCGGTAACCGTGGTGGTCGGAGTACCAGCGGTGTCGAGCTGTTCGTAATTACCGCCCTCGACCTTAGTGATGCTGTTGGTGAGTGCGGTATTGGTGTTGTACACGTTGTTCGGCGCAACGAAGTCGACCGAGCCGGACGACTCGCCGACGCCGATGGTGATGCTTTGGCCGTTGGCCAGGGTTACGACCAGTGGCGAACCAGTAACAGGAGCCGAGACCGAGGCGGTATAGGTAACCACGCCACCTTCGATCACCGAAGCATTCGCAGTCAGGGTCACGGTCGACGTATCGAGGGTATCGCTGACGTTGGTCACGGCTTCGGTCGGATTCACCGCGAGGTTCTCGAAATCACCACCGGTTGTGCCAGTGATGGTGGCTTTGACCTGACCAGCGTCCTTGTAGACGTCATCGGCCGGCGCAGCGACGTTCACTTGGCCGGTGGTCTGGCCTGCCGCGATGTTGATGGTCGCGCCGTTGCTCAGGGTGACGGTCATCGCCGTTCCCGCAGGGTTGCTCAGCGTCGCGGTGTAAACGATCTGGCCGCCCTCAGCGACATCGCCGGTCGCGCTCAACACCAGGTTGGTGGTCGCCTGGGTAGCCGGGCTGTCGGTGACCGTGGTGGCCGGAGTACCGGCAGTATCGAGCTGTTCGTAGTTACCGCCCTCGACCTTAGTGATGCTGTTGGTCAGCGGGGTGTTGGTGTTGTAGACGTTGTTCGGCGCGGTGAAGTTGACCGAACCGGACGACTCGCCAACGCCGATGGTGATGCTCTGGCCGTTGGCCAGGGTGACGACCAGCGGCGAACCGGTGACCGGAGCCGACAGCGAAGCGGTGTAGGTGACCACGCCACCTTCGATTACCGAAGCATTCGCAGTCAGGGTGACAGTCGAGATATCGACGGTATCGCTGACGTTGGTCACGGCCTCAGCCGGGTTGACTGCGAGGTTCTCGAAGTCACCACCGGTTGTGCCGGTGATGGTGGCTTTGACCTGGCCAGCGTCCTTGTAGACGTCATCGGCCGGGGCTGGGACAGCGACCGTACCGGAGGTCTGACCTGCTGCGATATTGATGGTCGCGCCGTTGCTCAAGGTCACGGTCATCGCCGTACCAGCTGGGTTGCTCAGGGTCGCGGTGTAAACGATCTGACCGCCTTCCGCCACATCGCCAGTCGCGCTCAGCACCAGGTTGGTGGTCGCCTGGGTAGCCGGGCTGTCGGTGACCGTCGTAGTTGGAGTACCGGCGGTGTCGAGCTGTTCGTAATTACCGCCGTCGACCTTGGTGATGCTGTTGGTCAGCGGTGCATTGGTGTTGTAGACGTTGTTCGGCGCGGTGAAGTTGACCGAGCCGGACGATTCGCCGACGCCGATGGTGATGCTTTGACCGTTGGCCAGGGTGACCACCAGTGGGCTGCCGGTGACCGGAGCGCTAACCGACGCCGTGTAGGTGACCACCCCGCCTTCGACCACGCTTGGTGTGGCGGTCAGGGTCACCGTGCTGGTATCGAGCGTGTCGCTGACGTTAGTCACGGCCTCCGCCGGATTGACCGCAAGATTTTCGAAGTCACCACCGGTGGTACCAGTGATGGTGGCTTTGACCTGACCGGCGTCTTTGTAGACGTCATCGGCCGGTGCAGCGACGGTCACTTGGCCAGTGGTCTGGCCGGCCGCAATGTTGATAGTTGCGCCGTTGCTCAGGGTCACGGTCATCGCCGTGCCGGCGGGATTGCTCAGCGTGGCGGTATAGACGATCTGACCGCCTTCGGCGACATCGCCAGTGGCGCTCAGCACCAGGTTGGTCGTGGCCTGAGTAGCTGGGCTATCGGTGACCGTGGTGGTTGGAGTGCCGGCGGTATCCAGCTTCTCGTAATTACCGCCGTCGACCTTGGTGATGCTGTTGGTCAGCGGTGCATTGGTGTTGTAGACGTTGTTTGGTGCGGTGAAGTTGACCGAGCCGGACGATTCACCGACGCCGATGGTGATGCTTTGA
The DNA here is from genome assembly GCF_003936645.1 of Pseudomonas sp. p106. Lineage (NCBI taxonomy): Bacteria > Pseudomonadati > Pseudomonadota > Gammaproteobacteria > Pseudomonadales > Pseudomonadaceae > Pseudomonas > Pseudomonas sp. p106. The sequence continues at coordinate 542 of NZ_RHQR01000044.1, read as the reverse complement.
CCGTTGGCCAATGTCACAACCAGCGGCGAGCCAGTAACAGGCGCCGACACCGAGGCGGTGTACACCACGGTGCCGCCCTCGACCACGCTTGGAGTGGCGGTCAAGGTCACCGTGCTGGTATCGAGGGTGTCGCTGACGTTGGTCACGGCCTCAGCCGGGTTGACTGCGAGGTTCTCGAAGTCACCACCGGTGGTACCGGTGACGGTCGCTTTGACCTGGCCGGCGTCTTTGTAAACGTCATCAGCCGGGGCGGCGACGGTTACTTGGCCAGAGGTTTGGCCGGCCGCGATGTTGATGGTCGCGCCGTTGCTCAGGGTCACGGTCATCGCCGTGCCGGCGGGATTGCTCAGCGTGGCGGTATAGACGATCTGACCGCCTTCGGCGACATCGCCAGTGGAGCTCAGCACCAGGTTGGTCGTGGCCTGAGTAGCTGGGCTATCGGTGACCGTGGTGGTTGGAGTACCTGCGGTATCCAGCTTCTCGTAATTACCGCCGTCGACCTTGGTGATGCTGTTGGTCAGCGGTGCATTGGTGTTGTAGAC
>NZ_RHQR01000043.1:1752-5108 GCF_003936645.1 Pseudomonas sp. p106 | reverse complement strand
AATCTTGACGATGACCTACTCTCACATGGGGAAACCCCACACTACCATCGGCGATGCATCGTTTCACTACTGAGTTCGGGATGGGATCAGGTGGTTCCAATGCTCTATGGTCGTCAAGAAATTCTGTAGCCAGAATGTCCAGATGGACAGCCCAGCGAATTCGGATATGCGATAGTTGTGATGTTGCGAACTTTCGGTTCTTTCGTCTTCACCACCACAATCTGCAGAAGCAAATTGCTTGGGTGTTATATGGTCAAGCCTCACGGGCAATTAGTATTGGTTAGCTCAACGCCTCACAGCGCTTACACACCCAACCTATCAACGTCGTAGTCTTCGACGGCCCTTTAGGGGATTCAAGATCCCAGTGAGATCTCATCTTGAGGCAAGTTTCCCGCTTAGATGCTTTCAGCGGTTATCTCTTCCGAACATAGCTACCCGGCAATGCCACTGGCGTGACAACCGGAACACCAGAGGTTCGTCCACTCCGGTCCTCTCGTACTAGGAGCAGCCCCTCTCAAATCTCAAACGTCCACGGCAGATAGGGACCGAACTGTCTCACGACGTTCTAAACCCAGCTCGCGTACCACTTTAAATGGCGAACAGCCATACCCTTGGGACCGGCTTCAGCCCCAGGATGTGATGAGCCGACATCGAGGTGCCAAACACCGCCGTCGATATGAACTCTTGGGCGGTATCAGCCTGTTATCCCCGGAGTACCTTTTATCCGTTGAGCGATGGCCCTTCCATACAGAACCACCGGATCACTAAGACCTACTTTCGTACCTGCTCGACGTGTTTGTCTCGCAGTCAAGCGCGCTTTTGCCTTTATACTCTACGACCGATTTCCGACCGGTCTGAGCGCACCTTCGTACTCCTCCGTTACTCTTTGGGAGGAGACCGCCCCAGTCAAACTACCCACCATACACTGTCCTCGATCCGGATAACGGACCTGAGTTAGAACCTCAAAGTTGCCAGGGTGGTATTTCAAGGATGGCTCCATGAGAACTGGCGTCCCCACTTCAAAGCCTCCCACCTATCCTACACAAGCAAATTCAAAGTCCAGTGCAAAGCTATAGTAAAGGTTCACGGGGTCTTTCCGTCTAGCCGCGGATACACTGCATCTTCACAGCGATTTCAATTTCACTGAGTCTCGGGTGGAGACAGCGCCGCCATCGTTACGCCATTCGTGCAGGTCGGAACTTACCCGACAAGGAATTTCGCTACCTTAGGACCGTTATAGTTACGGCCGCCGTTTACCGGGGCTTCGATCAAGAGCTTCGCTTGCGCTAACCCCATCAATTAACCTTCCGGCACCGGGCAGGCGTCACACCCTATACGTCCACTTTCGTGTTTGCAGAGTGCTGTGTTTTTAATAAACAGTCGCAGCGGCCTGGTATCTTCGACCGGCATGAGCTTACGGAGCAAGTCCTTCACCCTCACCGGCGCACCTTCTCCCGAAGTTACGGTGCCATTTTGCCTAGTTCCTTCACCCGAGTTCTCTCAAGCGCCTTGGTATTCTCTACCTAACCACCTGTGTCGGTTTGGGGTACGGTTCCCAGTTATCTGAAGCTTAGGAGCTTTTCTTGGAAGCATGGCATCAACCACTTCGTCGCCTAAAGGCAACTCGTCATCAGCTCTCGGCTTTGAGATCCCGGATTTGCCTAAGATCTCAGCCTACCACCTTAAACTTGGACAACCAACGCCAAGCTGGCCTAGCCTTCTCCGTCCCTCCATCGCAATAACTGGAAGTACAGGAATATTAACCTGTTTTCCATCGACTACGCTTTTCAGCCTCGCCTTAGGGACCGACTAACCCTGCGTCGATTAACGTTGCGCAGGAAACCTTGGTCTTTCGGCGTGCGAGTTTTTCACTCGCATTGTCGTTACTCATGTCAGCATTCGCACTTCTGATACCTCCAGCAAGCTTCTCAACTCACCTTCACAGGCTTACAGAACGCTCCTCTACCGCATCACCAAAGGTGATACCCGTAGCTTCGGTGCATGGTTTGAGCCCCGTTACATCTTCCGCGCAGGCCGACTCGACTAGTGAGCTATTACGCTTTCTTTAAAGGGTGGCTGCTTCTAAGCCAACCTCCTAGCTGTCTAAGCCTTCCCACATCGTTTCCCACTTAACCATGACTTTGGGACCTTAGCTGACGGTCTGGGTTGTTTCCCTTTTCACGACGGACGTTAGCACCCGCCGTGTGTCTCCCATGCTCGGCACTTGTAGGTATTCGGAGTTTGCATCGGTTTGGTAAGTCGGGATGACCCCCTAGCCGAAACAGTGCTCTACCCCCTACAGTGATACATGAGGCGCTACCTAAATAGCTTTCGAGGAGAACCAGCTATCTCCGAGCTTGATTAGCCTTTCACTCCGATCCACAGGTCATCCGCTAACTTTTCAACGGTAGTCGGTTCGGTCCTCCAGTCAGTGTTACCTAACCTTCAACCTGCCCATGGATAGATCGCCCGGTTTCGGGTCTATACCCAGCGACTAAACGCCCTATTAAGACTCGCTTTCGCTACGCCTCCCCTATTCGGTTAAGCTCGCCACTGAATATAAGTCGCTGACCCATTATACAAAAGGTACGCAGTCACCTAACAAAGTAGGCTCCCACTGCTTGTACGCATACGGTTTCAGGATCTATTTCACTCCCCTCTCCGGGGTTCTTTTCGCCTTTCCCTCACGGTACTGGTTCACTATCGGTCAGTCAGTAGTATTTAGCCTTGGAGGATGGTCCCCCCATGTTCAGACAAAGTTTCTCGTGCTCCGTCCTACTCGATTTCATTGATAAGAGATTTTCGTGTACGGGGCTATCACCCACTATGGCCGCACTTTCCAGAGCGTTCCACTAATCTCAAATCAACTTAAGGGCTGGTCCCCGTTCGCTCGCCACTACTAAGGGAATCTCGGTTGATTTCTTTTCCTCAGGGTACTTAGATGTTTCAGTTCCCCTGGTTCGCCTCTTGCACCTATGTATTCAGTACAAGATACTCAGCTTATGCTGAGTGGGTTCCCCCATTCAGAGATCTCTGGATCACAGTCTGTTTGCCGACTCCCCAAAGCTTATCGCAGGCTACCACGTCTTTCATCGCCTCTGACTGCCAAGGCATCCACCGTATGCGCTTCTTCACTTGACCATATAACCCCAAGCAATCTGGTTATACTGTGAAGACGACATTCGCCGAAAATTCGCATGTTGCTCTTTCGAGCAGAACTCACAAATTTTACCTTAGCCTGATCCACCAGCAGTGAAACTGGTGTTCAGTCTATTTCTATCACATATCCGAATTTTTAAAGAACGATCTGACAAAAGTCAGAAATCAACATTCAAGCCGAATGTTCATTTCTAAGT
>NZ_RHQR01000042.1:0-5125 GCF_003936645.1 Pseudomonas sp. p106 | reverse complement strand
GCCACAGGTACCCCGCTGTCTCAGGTTCTGCGGAGTACCTGTGGCAGCCGGCTTGCCGGCGATTGGGTTCACTCTAAATGTTCAGGCTTGATCGCGTCGCCGGATTTCACATCCAGCTTGGCGCGGATGTCCTCGAACATCTGGTCGTAGATCTTGTGCGGTGAACCGAGCGTTTCGAATTTCTTGTGCGGTGGCAGGTGTGACTGGGCCTTGCGGCTTAGCACCATCAAAAAGCTCGGCAAGACCTGATCTTTGGGCAGGTAAAACTTTTCATCCACCGGCTTGCCTTCGATGCTGCCATGCAAGCGGAACTGGATACCTCGGCCTTCCCTGGGATCCTGAGTCGCTTCGTACTCGATGTTGAGGTCGTAGCTGTGGTCATTGGCGTTCAGCGCACTGCGCTCGATATGCACGTGACCAGGTTGGTACTGGGCCATGGCGGAGTCCTCCGGAGGGTCGAAAATGGCGGGCGGCCTGCGCCCGCCTACTGCATTCAACGGTAGCTGATGCCTGGCTTGGCCGTTGAAACACGGGTGCCGGCGGTGCCTTTGACGATGTCCTCGATATTCTCCAGCGAGCTGATCACTGCGACCTTGCCGGTGGCGCGGGCGAAATCGCTGGCGGCCTGTACCTTCGGCCCCATGGAGCCGGCGGCGAAGCCCAGGCGTTCGAGCTCGTCGGGGTGGGCCTGGGCAATGGCTTTTTGCGTGGGTTTGCCCCAGTCAATGTAAGCCGCATCGACGTCAGTGGCGATTATCAGAAGGTCGGCTTCCAGTTGCTCGGCCAAAAGCGCCGAGCACAGGTCCTTGTCGATGACCGCTTCGATGCCTTTGAGCTTGCGGTTTTCATCGTACATGGTGGGGATGCCGCCACCGCCTGCGCAGATCACGATGCTGTTTTTTTCCAGCAGCCACTTGATCGGGCGGATCTCGAAGATGCGCTTGGGTTTGGGGCTGGCCACCACGCGGCGGTATTTGTCGCCGTCGGCTTTGACCACCCAGCCTTTCTCCTTGGCCAGGCGTTCGGCTTCTTCCTTGCTGTAGACCGGGCCGATGAACTTGGTCGGGTCCTTGAAGGCCGGATCGTTTGCATCGACTTCGACCTGGGTCAGCAGGGTGGCGAACGGCACTTCGAACGCCAGCAGGTTACCCAGTTCCTGTTCGATCATGTAACCGATCATGCCTTCGGTTTCGGCACCGAGCACGTCCAGCGGGTAGGCTTCGTCGGGTTTGTACGACAGCGCCTGCAATGACAGCAAGCCAACCTGGGGGCCGTTACCGTGGGCGATGACCAGCTCGTTGCCGGGGTGAATCTTGGCGATCTGCTCGGTGGCGGTGCGGATATTGGCACGCTGGTTGTCAGCGGTCATGGGCTCGCCGCGGCGCAGCAGGGCGTTGCCGCCCAATGCAACAACGATACGCATGGGAATGTCCTTTGCGAAGATGGGGGGGCGCGCCTCGTTTCTGTGTGGGAGCAGGCTTGCCGGCGATCACCGGCGAAGCCGGTGCCATGCACCGTGTGGCCTGCATCGCCGGAAAGCCGGCTCCCACACTACCGAGGTGCTTATCAGAGATCAGCCAGGGTCGACACCAGGATCGCCTTGATCGTGTGCATGCGGTTTTCCGCCTGTTCGAAGGCGATGCAGGCGGGCGACTCGAACACGTCGTCGGTCACTTCGATGCCATTGGCCAGGTCCGGATACTGTTCGGCGATCTGCTTGCCGACCTTGGTCTCGGAGTTGTGGAACGCCGGCAGGCAGTGCATGAATTTGGTCCGCGGATTGCCGGTGGACTTCATCAGTTCCGTGTTCACCTGATAGGGTTTGAGCTGCTTGATGCGCTCGCCCCAGGCTTCGATCGGCTCACCCATCGACACCCAGACGTCGGTGTGCACGAAGTCCACGCCTTTGACTGCGGCTTTCGGGTCCTCGGTAAGGGTGATGCGTGCACCGCTTTCCTCAGCGTACTGCTTGCAGCGCTCGACCAGGTCGTCATGCGGCCACAGCGCCTTGGGCGCAGCGATCCGCACGTCCATACCGAGCTTGGCGCCGATCAGCAGCAGCGAGTTGCCCATGTTGTTGCGGGCGTCGCCCAGGTAGGCATAGCTGATGTCGTGCAGCGGCTTGTCGCTGTGCTCACGCATGGTCAGTACGTCGGCGATCATCTGGGTCGGGTGGTACTCGTCGGTCAGGCCGTTGAACACCGGCACCCCGGCGAACTTGGCCAGCTCTTCGACGATTTCCTGCTTGAAGCCGCGATACTCGATGGCATCGTACATGCGCCCGAGTACGCGGGCGGTGTCCTTCATGCTTTCTTTGTGGCCGATCTGCGATGAGTTGGGGTCGATGTAGGTGACATTGGCGCCTTGGTCATAGGCGGCCACTTCGAAGGCGCAGCGGGTGCGGGTCGAGGTTTTCTCGAAGATCAGGGCGATGTTGTTGCCCTTCAGGTGCTGCTGTTCGGTACCGGTGTATTTGGCACGCTTGAGGTCGCGGGACAGGTCCAGCAGGTACTTCAGCTCGCGGGTGCTGTGGTGCTCGAGGCTGAGCAGGTTGCGGTTATGGATGTTGAACGCCATGGTGATTCTCCTTGAGTTCGGTAATCGGCCCGGCCACCGCCTTGTGGGGGTAGCCGGGAAAATGGTCGTTAGTAATCGATGGGGTCGCGCACGATCGGGCAGGTCATGCAGTGGCCGCCGCCACGGCCCCGGCCCAGCTCGCCGGCGCTGATGGTGATGACCTCGATGCCGGCCTTGCGCAGCAGGGTGTTGGTGTAGGTGTTGCGGTCGTAGCCGATGACCACGCCAGGCTCCACCGCCACCACGTTGTTGCCGTCATCCCACTGTTCGCGCTCGGCGGCGAAGCTGTTGCCGCCGGTCTCGACCACGCGCAGCTTGACGCCCAGTTGCTCGCCCACCACTTCGATGAACGACTTGTGCTCGCGGCGCACGTCCATGCCGTAGGGCTTGCTTTCGTCCGGGCGGATGATGAATGGCACGATTTCTTTCACCACTTCGGGGAAGATCGTGACCAGGTCGCGGTCGCAGAAGCTGAACACGGTATCCAGGTGCATGGCAGCGCGGGACTTCGGCAGGCCGGCGACGATGACCTTTTCCACTGCGCCCTTGGCGAACAGGTTTTGCGCCAGCTGCCCGATGGCCTGGCGTGAAGTGCGCTCGCCCATGCCGATGAGCACGATGCCTTTGCCGATCGGCATCACGTCACCGCCTTCAAGGGTGGCGTTGCCGTGGTCTTTGTCCGGGTCGCCGTACCAGACCTGGAAGTCGGCACCGGTGAATTGCGGGTGGAATTTGTAGATGGCAGTGGTCAGCAGCGTTTCCTGACGTCGCGCCGGCCAGTACATCGGGTTCAGCGTGACGCCGCCATAGATCCAGCAGGTGGTGTCGCGGGTGAACTGGGTGTTCGGCAGCGGTGGCAGAATGAAACTGGAGTGGCCCAGGTAATCGTTGTACATCTTGACCACGTCGGCGCCTTCGCTCTGCGGCAGGTCCTGGCCGGCCACACCGCCGATCAGGAACTCGGCCAGGTGGCGTGGCTCGAGGCCTTCGAGCCAGCTGCGCACTTCGTTGGTCAGGCCCACACCTACGGTGTCAGGGGTGATCTTGCGGTCAAGGATCCACTTCAGCGCGTCTTTGTTCTGCACGATGTCGGTCAGCAGGTTGTGCATCTCAAGCACATCCACGCCGCGCTCGCGCATCTTGGTGACGAAGTCGAAATGGTCGCGTTTGGCCTGGTCGACCCAGATCACATCATCGAACAGCAGTTCGTCGCAGTTGCTCGGGGTCAGGCGCTTGTGCGCAAGCCCAGGGGCGCAAACCATTACCTTGCGCAGCTTGCCGGCTTCGGAGTGCACACCGTACTTCTGTTTTTCAGCGGACATGGTTCTTTCCTCCAATTGAGCGAAGACGTGGGTCACAGGGTCAGGAAGCCGTCATACAGGCCATAGGCCGCCACCAGGGCGCCGATGACCACAGCCGCAAAGATCAGTTTTTCCACGTTGGTGAAGATCGGTTGGCCAATTTCACGCTTGGCCTTGGCAAACAGGATGACCCCAGGGGCATACAGCAGGGCGGAGAGCAGCAAGTACTTCATGCCGCCCGCATACAACAGCCAGATGGCGTAGATCAGTGCGATGGCGCCGATGAGCAGGTCTTTGCTGCGTTCGCTGGCAGCCTGCTCGTAGGTTTCACCGCGCATGGCCAGCAGGAAGCCATAGGCTGCCGACCACAGGTAGGGCACCAGGATCATCGAGGTGGCGAGGTAGATCAGTGACAGGTAGGTGCTGGCGGAGAACAGCGTGATCACCAGGAAAATTTGCACCATGGCGTTGGTAAGCCACAGGGCGTTGGCCGGCACCTGGTTGGCATTCTCGCGGCGCAGGAACTCCGGCATGGTGTGATCCTTCGCAGCGGCGAACATGATCTCGGCGCACAGCAGCACCCACGACAGCAATGCGCCGAGCAGCGAGATGATCAGGCCGACGCTGATCAGCACCGCGCCCCAATGACCAACCACATGCTCCAGCACGGCAGCCATCGACGGGTTTTGCAGTTTGGCCAGTTCCGGTTGAGTCATCACGCCCAGCGAGAGCACGTTGACCAGCACCAGGAACAGCAACACGGTGATGAAGCCGATGACCGTGGCCTTGCCCACATCGGCGCGTTTTTCCGCCCGCGAAGAAAAGATGCTCGCACCCTCGATGCCGATGAACACCCAGACGGTGACCAGCATCATGTTGCGCACCTGGTTCATCACGCTGCCCAGCTCCGGCGTCCCGGTGGCCCAGATGTCGGCGGTGAAGATGTCGAGGCGGAAGGCGAACACGCAGATCAGCGCGAACAGCACCAGCGGTACCACCTTGGCAACGGTGGTGACCAGGTTGATGAACGCCGCTTCCTTGATGCCGCGCAGTACCAGGAAGTGCACCGCCCACAGCAACACCGAGGCGCCGATGACGGCAGCGGGGGTGTTGCCTTCACCGAAAATGGGGAAGAAGTAGCCCAGGGTACTGAACAGCAGCACGAAGTAACCGACGTTGCCCAGCCAGGCGCTGATCCAGTAGCCCCACGCCGAGGAGAAGCCCATGTAGTCGCCGAAGCCGGCCTT
>NZ_RHQR01000041.1:0-5367 GCF_003936645.1 Pseudomonas sp. p106 | reverse complement strand
ATTAAGCAACTCTTTGAATTTCAAGGAGTTTCTCGTTCCGACTACGCTGGAAGTGGGGCGCATTATAAGGGGATTCGAACGCCCGTCAAGGCTTAATTTCAATAAACCTTGATATCGCCTAAAACAAAGCGGGGAGGCCTGTCGGCCTCCCCGCTTCTATATATAGCTACGCCACCAGACGCTCACTCCGCCTTGAGCGTAACCCGGGCAAACGCCTTCTTGCCCGCCTGACACACATGAGTGGCGCCAATCGCAAACATGAAGTCACGCTCGACCACCGCCCCATCAACCTTGACCGCACCACCATTGAGCAGATCGCGCGCCATCGCCGAGTTCTTCACCAGGCCAGCACGGTTCAGCACAGCAGCGATCGGCAAGTCTTCAGTCGCGGTCACTTCAATCTCGGGCAGATCTTCCGGCAACTCTCCCTCTTTCATGCGATTACCCGCCGCACGGTGGGCGTTGGCAGCCGCCTCTTCACCATGGAAACGCGCAACGAGCTCTTCCGCCAGCTTGATCTTGATGTCGCGCGGGTTCGCACCATTGGCGACATCAGCACGGTACTGCTCGATCTCCTCCATGGAGCGGAAGCTCAGCAATTCGAAGTAACGCCACATCAGCGTGTCCGGGATCGACACCAGCTTGCTGTACATCACCCCAGGCGCTTCCTGGATACCTACATAGTTGCCCAGCGACTTGGACATTTTCTTAACGCCGTCCAGCCCTTCGAGCAGCGGCATGGTCACGATGCTCTGCGCTTCCTGGCCGTAGGCGCGCTGCAGCTCGCGCCCCATCAGCAAGTTGAACTTCTGGTCGGTACCACCCAGCTCCACATCAGCCTTGAGGGCTACCGAGTCGTACCCCTGCACCAGCGGGTAAAGGAACTCATGGATGGCGATCGGCTGATTGGTGGTATAGCGCTTGTCGAAGTCGTCGCGCTCAAGCATGCGCGCCACCGTGTACTGCGACGCCAGGCGAATGAAGTCAGCCGGTGTCAGCTTGTCCATCCAGGTGGAGTTGAACGCGACCTCGGTCTTGGCCGGGTCGAGAATCTTGAACACCTGCTGCTTGTAGGTCTCGGCATTATCCAGCACCTGCTCACGGGTCAACGGCGGGCGCGTCGCGCTTTTGCCACTCGGATCACCGATCATTCCAGTGAAGTCGCCGATCAGGAAGACGACCTGATGACCCAGCTCCTGGAACTGGCGCAGCTTGTTGATCAGCACGGTGTGCCCCAAGTGCAGGTCGGGCGCAGTCGGATCGAAACCTGCTTTGATACGCAGAGGCTGGCCGCGCTTGAGCTTCTCGACCAGTTCCGACTCGACCAACACTTCTTCCGCACCGCGCTTGATAAGCGCCAGCTGCTCTTCAACCGACTTCATAGACAGACCCGCAAGGCTCAGATTCAAGGGGAGCCAACCATACAAGATCGGCCATCAAATACAAGTTTCGCAACGGGATGTGACCTGACCGCAGCCTCGCGGCGTCTACGCGCCCTTGCGTGAAATTGGATTTGGTTATATTTTATACAGTTATTTCATCTTCATCATGTCATTCATCTTTTCCATATTCACTTTTCTTCAAAAAGCCACCTTACCTATGACCGACGAAACGCCTAAAGCGCCACCGCTTTATCCGAAAAGCCATCTGCTGGCCGCCAGCGGCATCGCCGCCCTGCTCAGCCTGGCTCTGCTGGTATTTCCGTCCAGCGAAGTCGAAGCCAAGAAGACCACCCTCAGCCTCGAGCTGGAAAGCCCGGCAGAGCAACTGAAGGGCGAGCCCGGTGCCGCGCCACTGGTGCAGAGCGAAGCAGATCAAGGCTCACCGTTCGCACAAATCGAAGGTGCCGACTCCAAAACCGAGCAAGCTACTCAAGAACTCCCAGCCCTAGAACAGAAACCAGAGGCCAAGGAGCCTGGGCATCGCGAAGTCACCGTGGCGCGTGGCGATACACTGTCCACCCTGTTCGAAAAAGTCGGCCTGCCAGCCAATGCGGTGCACGACCTGCTGGCAAGCAACAAGCAGGCCAAGCAGTTCAGCCAGCTCAAGCATGGCCAGGTGCTGCAATTCGAACTCGACAAGGACGGCCAACTGGCCAGCCTGCAAAGCAAGGTCAGTACCCTCGAGACCATCCGCCTGACAAAGACCGCCAAGGGCTACAGCTTCGACCGCGAAATCAGCAAGCCGTTGGTACGTACTGCCTACGCCCACGGCGTGATCAAAAGTTCGTTGTCGGCCTCGGCCCAGCGTGCCGGCCTGTCGCACAGCCTGACCATGGACATGGCCAAAGTACTGGGCTACGACATCGATTTCGCTCAGGACATCCGCCAGGGTGACGAATTCGACGTCGTCTACGAGCAGAAAGTCATGGATGGCAAGGTGATCGGTACAGGCAACATCCTGTCCGCCCGCTTCACCAACCGCGGCAAGACCTACACTGCGGTGCGCTACACCAACAAGCAGGGCAACACCAGCTACTACACAGCCGACGGCAACAGCCTGCGCAAGGCGTTCATCCGTACCCCCGTGGACTTTGCCCGTATCAGCTCGCGGTTTTCCGCTGGCCGCAAGCACCCGATTCTGAACAAGATCCGCGCACACAAGGGCGTCGACTATGCCGCGCCACGCGGCACACCAATCAAGGCAGCCGGTGACGGTCGCATCGAGCTGGCCGGCCGTCGCGGTGGGTACGGCAACACAGTGATCATCGCCCACGGCAACCGGTACAAAACTCTCTACGGGCACATGCAGGGCTTTGCCAAAGGCATCAAGACCGGCAGCAGTGTGAAGCAGGGGCAGATCATCGGTTATATCGGTACCACCGGCCTGTCTACAGGGCCGCACCTGCACTATGAGTTCCAGGTCAATGGCGTCCACGTCGACCCGCTGAGCCAGAAGGTACCGATGTCCGATCCGATCGCCAAGGCCGAACGTCAGCGGTTCTTGCAGCAGAGCAAGCCACTGATCGCGCGCATGGATCAGGAAAAGGCCACCATGCTCGCAGCGAACAAGCGCTGAGCTATGGCGCTCTACCTGGGAGTAATGTCTGGCACCAGCCTCGACGGCCTGGACATTGCACTGATCGAGCAAGGCGAGCAGCTGAAGCTGCTCGCCACCCACTACCTGCCAATGCCCGCCGACCTGCGTCAGCAACTGCTAGCCCTGTGCGCCAGCGGCCCTGACGAAATCGCACGTGCAGCGTTGGCGGAAAACCGCTGGGCCAGCCTGGCCGCGGAAGGTATACAGCAGCTACTGAAAACACAGGGGCTGCAGCCTGACGCCATCCGCGCCATCGGCAGCCATGGCCAGACCATCCGCCACGAGCCTGCCCGTGGCTTTACCGTGCAGATCGGCAACCCGGCATTACTCGCCGAGCTGACCGGGATCACAGTGGTAGCCGACTTCCGCCGGCGCGATGTGGCTGCTGGCGGCCAAGGCGCTCCGTTGGTGCCCGCGTTTCATGAAACCCTGTTCGGCCGTCTTGGCCAGCGGCTGGCAGTGCTCAACGTAGGCGGTTTCAGCAACCTCAGCCTGATCGAGCACGACAAGCCGGTCCACGGTTTCGACTGCGGCCCCGGCAATGTATTGCTGGATGCCTGGGTCGAGCGTAAACGCGGCCAGGCTTATGACGCAGACGGCGCCTGGGCAGCTACTGGAGTGGTCCAGACCGATTTGCTGGACGCGTTGCTGAGCGACCCTTTCTTCGCCGGCAGCGGCCCTAAGAGTACTGGCCGCGAAGTGTTCAACCTGCCTTGGCTGGATGGCCATCTCGCTCGCATGCCGCATTATCGTGACGAAGATGTTCAGGCCACGCTGCTTGAGCTGACGGCGCGCAGCATCATCGAGTCCTTGCGCGATGCACAGCAAGGCACAGAAGCGCTGCTTGTATGTGGCGGCGGTGCACGCAACGGTGCATTGATGGCTCGCCTTGATGCGCTGCTACCCGATGCCCGGGTCACCAGCACCCAGGCATATGGCGTAGACCCCGACTGGGTCGAGGGCATGGCATTTGCCTGGCTGGCCCACTGCTGCCTGGAAGGCATCGCCGCCAACCGCCCCAGCGTGACGGCAGCCAAGGGGCTGCGGGTTCTCGGCGCGATCTACCCGGCCTGACCTTGCGATCGCAACGAAAACGCCGCGCAAATGCGCGGCGTTTTTTGTACCACCGGGCTTCAGATCGAGAAGGAAGAGCCGCAGCCACAAGTGGTAGCGGCATTCGGGTTCTTGATCACGAAGCGCGAGCCCTCAAGGCCTTCCTGGTAATCCACCTCCGCGCCCGCCAGATACTGGAAGCTCATAGGATCTACCACCAGAGATACACCTTCGCGCTCGACGATGGTGTCATCTTCGGCCACATCTTCATCGAAGGTGAAGCCGTACTGGAAACCCGAGCAGCCGCCACCGGTCACGAAAACCCTCAGCTTCAGGCGATCATTGCCTTCCTCGCAAACCAGGGTCTTCACCTTTTGCGCGGCGCCGTGAGTAAATTCCAAAGCCGTGGGGGTGAAGGTTTCGACGCTCATGTTGATTCTCCCGGCGCAGTAGCCGCCATAAAACTCGATGACGCGCATTATCCGCTTCTCCGAGAAAATCGGTCAACAATACGTAAGCAGCAAGTGACAAGCTCCAAGCTGAACGCAATACGCTCATTTGCAGCTTAGAGCTTGCCGCTTGCCGCTTGTGGCTGCTGTCAGGGCAGCAGGCCCGCATGGGACAGGCCCATGCGCTCGTCCAGGCCGAACAGGATGTTCAGGTTCTGCACCGCCTGGCCTGACGCGCCCTTGACCAGGTTATCGATGACCGACAGCACTACCACCAGGTCACCACCTTGCGGGCGATGAACGGCGATACGGCAGACGTTGGCACCGCGCACGCTACGGGTTTCCGGGTGGCTGCCCGCTGGCATCACGTCGACGAACGGCTCGTCTGCGTAGCGCTTCTCGAACAGTGCCTGCAAGTCGACCGACTTATCGGCAACAGTCGCGTACAGGGTCGAGTGAATGCCGCGGATCATCGGGGTCAGATGCGGCACGAAGGTCAGGCCGATGTCCGTGCCTGCAGCCAGGCGTAGGCCTTGGCTGATTTCCGGCAAGTGACGGTGGCCCTTGACCGCGTAGGCCTTCATGCTCTCGCCAGCTTCGCAGAACAGCGAACCCACGGCGGCGCCACGGCCGGCGCCGCTGACACCCGACTTGCAGTCGGCGATCAGGCGCAACGGGTCGGCCAGGCCAGCTTCAAGCAGCGGCAGGAAGCCCAACTGGGTAGCGGTCGGGTAGCAGCCCGGCACAGCGATCAGGCGCGCCTGGCGAATTTTCTCACGGTTGACTTCAGGCAGGCCGTAGACCGCATCCTTGAGCAACTCCGGCG
>NZ_RHQR01000040.1:0-6657 GCF_003936645.1 Pseudomonas sp. p106 | reverse complement strand
CGGTCTGTACTGCTGTGAACAGTCAGAAGCCGGCTTTAGGTCCCACCCACCCCTTCGAGTCCTACCATACAAGCCGGCTTGCCGGCGATTCGAGGGCGCAGCCCTCGCCAGCGTCAACCCGGGCGAACGATCTCGCCCGTGGCCAGGTTACGAATCACACTCGGATTCTTCCGCCCCCCCAGCGCCCCCCCCAGCACCATGTCCAGGTCACCATGGAAATACTGCTCCACTCGCAACCGGCTCTTCGCCGCCGGGCGCCCGCCTGGGTTGCAAGAAGTGGAAATCAACGGCCCGACCAGCGCGCACAACTCGCGCACCTGCGGGTGATCACTGACCCGCAGCGCCACGGTGTCATGCTGCCCCGTCACCCACTCCGGCAACAGGTCCTGGTGCGGCACCAGCCAGGTATTGGGCCCAGGCCAGGTGCTGCCCATGCGGTCGATCCAGTCCTCTGGAAAATCCTCGAACAGGAAGTCGAACTGGCGGATGTTGTCGGCGACCAGGATCAGCCCTTTATCCACAGGCCGCGACTTGAGCGCCAGCAAGCGATACACCGCGTCCTCGTTCCATGGGTCGCAGCCCAGGCCCCAGACCGCTTCAGTCGGGTAGGCGATCACCGCACCGGCCCGAATCTCACGCGCGGCTTGTTGCACACGCCAACTGCTCACCATTTGTGTCTCTCCGCATTTAAGCCATGCGCGCAGTTTACTTAGCCAGCGCGGGCAAACCAACGCCCGGCTTCATTGGTCACCCGGCCCTCGAGCTCCAGCTCGGTCAATTGCGCCAGTACTTGCGCCAAGGGCAGCTCGCTACAAGCAGCCAGTGCCTCGCTGGTCTGCGGTGCAGCATGCAGCAAGGCAAGCAATGGATGGGACGGTTTATCCACAACTGCCGGCGGCAGGTTCTGCCAACCCTGCAAGCTTTCCAGTATCTGCCCCACACTTTCAACCAGCAGTGCGCCGTCGCGAATCAACTGGTGGCAGCCTTTGGCGCCGGGGTGGTGGATCGAGCCGGGAACGGCGTAAACCTCACGACCTTGCTCGGTGGCCAGGCGGGCTGTGATCAAAGAACCGCTGGCCAGGCTCGCCTCAACCACCAGCACGCCAAGTGACAGGCCACTGATGATGCGATTGCGTCGCGGAAAGTTACCCGGCAGCGGCCCGGCATCGAGCGGGTACTCGGAAACCAGCGTGCTACCGCTGTCGATCATCGCTTTGGCCAGGTCACGGTGGCGCTGTGGATAAAGTTTTTGCAGCCCGGTGCCTAACACACCGATCGTGCCTCCCCCGGCCTGCAATGCGGCCCGATGAGCGGCACCGTCGATTCCCAAAGCAAGCCCACTGGTGATGGTGAAGCCAGCCTGCGAGAGGTAACGGGAAAATGCCTTGGCGGTGTCGAGCGCCGGGGGTGAAGCACGCCTGCTGCCCACTATTGCCAGCTGTGGCCGTTCGAGCAAAGCCGGGTCGCCTGCGACGAAAAGCAGCGGCGGGGCATCATCGATTTCGCCCAGCAGCGCGGGGTAGCCAGGGCTGTCCCACATCAGCAAATGCTGGCCCGGACGCTCTATCCAGGCCATTGCAGCCAGCGCCCCGTCGCGTACTTCGGCACTGCGCCGGGCGTCGATGGTGGCCTGCGCAATGCCCAGCGCACGCCAGGCACCCGCCGGTGCACTGAGCGCTGAAGACGCACTGCCAAAGGCTTGCAGCAAGGTGTGAAAACGACGCAATCCCGTCTCGGGCAGGCGGTGTAGACGTAACCGCGCTTCCAGTTCGGCAGGCGGGCAAAGCGACGAATGGTGGAACGGCATAGAGATCATCCTTGATCGAAACAGGGCCATTTACGTGGCACAACCTGTGGATAAGTTTGTGGGTAACACTTTGAAAAGCTGTCCATTAAATGGACGCTATCAAGCCCATAAACACCCTAGACGAGCTTGCCAGGTGCCGAAATCGTCGATTCCCTTTATTATGTATGCTCAGTTTTCAACCGAACGCACAGTGATTGCCTGACCCTATGGCCATTTTGAACATTCTCGAATTCCCAGACCCGCGCCTGCGCACCATCGCCAAACCGGTGACGGAGTTCGACGACGCCCTGCGCCAGCTGATCGACGACATGTTTGAAACCATGTACGAAGCGCCTGGCATCGGCCTGGCTGCCACCCAGGTCAACGTCCACAAACAGATTGTGGTCATGGACCTGAGCGAAGACCGCAGCGAGCCGCGGGTCTTCATCAACCCGTCGGTCGAAGAGCTGACCCACGACATGGGCCAGTACCAGGAAGGCTGCCTGTCGGTGCCGGGCTTCTACGAGAACGTCGACCGTCCGCTGCGTGTGCGCGTCAAGGCGCAGGACCGTGACGGCAAGCCTTTCGAGCTCGAAGCCGAAGGCCTGCTGGCGGTATGCGTGCAGCACGAGTTCGATCACCTCAACGGCAAGCTGTTCGTCGACTACCTGTCGCAGCTCAAGCGCGACCGGATCAAGAAGAAGCTGGAAAAGCAGCACCGCCAGCAAGCCTGATCCCACCTTCCAGAAGGCTTGCTCCGGCAAGCCTTTTTCTTTTTTGAAGCGAGACCTCCATGCGCATCGTCTTTGCAGGCACTCCAGAGTTTGCCGCCGAACACCTCAAGGCCCTGCTCGACAGCCCCTACGAGATCGTGGCCGTCTACACCCAGCCCGACCGCCCGGCCGGCCGTGGCCAGAAGCTGATGCCAAGCGCGGTCAAAGCGCTGGCGGTGGCCCATGACATCCCGGTGTTCCAGCCGCCAACCCTGCGCAATGAAGATGCACAGGCGGAACTCGCCGCGCTCAAGCCGGACCTGATGGTAGTGGTCGCCTATGGCCTGATCTTGCCCCAGGTGGTGCTGGACATCCCACGCCTGGGCTGCATCAACAGCCACGCCTCCCTGCTGCCACGCTGGCGCGGCGCGGCGCCGATCCAGCGCGCCGTGGAAGCCGGCGACGCCGAGAGCGGCGTGACCGTGATGCGCATGGAAGCAGGCCTGGACACTGGCCCGATGCTGCTCAAGGTCGTCACACCAATCAGTGCCGAAGACACCGGCGGCAGCCTGCACGATCGCCTCGCCGCCATGGGCCCGCCAGCCGTGGTGCAAGCCATCGCCGGGCTGGCCGACGGCAGCCTGCAAGGCGAGGTGCAGGACGACGCCCTGGCCACGTATGCGCACAAGCTGAACAAAGACGAGGCACGCATCGACTGGAGCCGCCCGGCTGTGGAGCTGGAGCGCCTGATCCGCGCCTTCAACCCTTGGCCGGTGTGCCACAGCACTCTGGATGGCGAAAGCGTGAAGGTGCTGGCCGCCAGATTGTCCACAGGTGAAGGCGCCCCTGGCGAGATCCTGTCAGCCAGCAAAGACGGCCTCGTGGTCGCCTGCGGTGACCAGGCCTTGAGCCTTACCCGCCTGCAATTGCCTGGCGGCAAGGCCCTGGCCTTCAGCGACCTGTTCAATAGCCGCCGCGAGAAGTTCGCCACCGGCAAGGTGCTTGGCCAATGAACCCACGCCTCGCCGCCGCCCGTGCCTTGGCCGCTGTGCTCAGTGGCAAGGCCTCGCTGAACAGTTCGCTGCCAGCGCAACTGGACAAGGTCGAGGACCGCGACCGCGGCCTGACCCAGGACCTGGCGTTCGGTACCGCCCGCTGGCAGCCACGCCTGGACCTGCTCGCAGCCCAGTTGCTGCAGAAGCCGTTCAAGGCCGCTGATGCCGATGTGCAGGCACTGCTGCTGGTAGGCCTGTACCAGTTGTTCTACACGCGCATCCCGGCCCACGCCGCCATCGGCGAGACGGTCGGTTGCGCCGACAAACTGAAAAAACCGTGGGCCAAGGGCCTGCTCAACGCCGTGCTGCGCCGCGCCCAACGTGAAGGCGAGGCGCTGCTCGCCGGCATGGAACGCGACCCTGTTGTACGCACCGCCCACCCACGCTGGCTGCAGAAAGCCCTCAAGGCGTTCTGGCCCGAGCAGTGGGAAGCCATTTGCGCGGCCAACAACGCTCACCCGCCAATGATCCTGCGGGTCAACCGCCGCCACCACAGCCGCGATGCCTACCTTGCCCTGCTGACCGAAACCGGCGTTGGCGCCAGCGCCTGCCAGTTCAGCCGCGACGGCATTGTGCTGACTGAGGCCTGCGACGTGCGCAGCCTGCCGGGCTTTGCCGAGGGCTGGGTGAGCGTTCAGGACGAAGCCGCGCAGCTGTCGGCCGACCTGCTTGAACTGGCCCCCGGCCAGCGCGTGCTCGATGCCTGCTGCGCCCCAGGCGGCAAGACGTGCCACCTGCTCGAGGCAGAAGCGGGCCTTGCGCACCTGGTGGCCATCGACCTGGAAGCCAAGCGCCTGACCCGGGTGCGCGAGAACCTCGACCGCCTGCAACTGGACGCCGAACTGATCGCCTGCGACGCCCGTGACACCGCCAGCTGGTGGGACGGCAAGCCGTTCCAGCGCATCCTGCTCGACGCGCCGTGCTCGGCTACCGGCGTCATTCGCCGCCACCCGGACATCAAGCTGACCCGCCAGGCTGACGACATTCCGGCGCTGGCCGCGCTGCAGGGCGAGTTGCTCGATGCCCTGTGGCCGACCCTGGAAGTCGGCGGCATGCTGCTGTACGCCACTTGCTCCAGCCTGCCGACCGAGAATACCGAAGTGATCGAGGCCTTCCTTGCCCGCACGCCGGGCGCCCGTGAGCTGGACCTGGCCACAGAAGCTGGTATCCGCCAGCCCCATGGCCGCCAGCTGCTGGCCCAGGAAGGCGGCCATGACGGTTTCTACTATGCCAAGCTGATCAAGATCGCCGCCTCGCGCGGTTAAGAAAAAAGGTTAGGGAGTAGCGGATGAAGATAATCATCCTTGGCGCAGGCCAGGTAGGCGGTACGCTGGCAGAGCATCTGGCCAGCGAAGCCAACGACATCACTGTGGTCGATACCGACGGCGACCGCCTGCGTGACCTGGGCGACCGCCTGGATATCCGTACCGTGCAAGGCCGCGGCTCGCTCCCGACGGTCCTGCGCCAGGCCGGTGCCGATGACGCTGACATGCTGGTGGCGGTAACCAACAGCGACGAAACCAACATGGTCGCCTGCCAGGTCGCCTATTCGCTGTTCCACACGCCCACCAAGATTGCCCGGGTGCGTGAATCGGCCTACCTCACCCGCGAAGAGCTGTTCGACAACGACCACATCCCCGTGGACGTGCTGATCAGCCCCGAACAGGTGGTGACCAACTACATCAAACGGCTCATAGAACACCCAGGTTCGCTGCAGGTGATCGACTTTGCCGAGGGCAAGGCGCAACTGGTGGCGGTCAAGGCCTATTACGGCGGCCCATTGGTGGGCCAGCAGCTGCGCCAGATCCGCGCGCACATGCCCAACGTCGATACCCGCGTGGCCGCGATCTTCCGCCGTGACCGGCCGATCACCCCACGGGGCGACACCGTGATCGAGGCCGATGACGAGGTGTTCTTCATCGCCGCGAAGAAAGACATCCGCGCCGTGATGGGCGAGCTACGGCGCATCGACGAGACCAACAAGCGTGTGGTCATCGCCGGCGGCGGGCAGATCGGCGAACGCCTGGCAGAGGCCATCGAAAGCCGCTACCAGGTGAAGATCATCGAAATGAGCGCGGCCCGTTGCCGGCACCTCTCCGACACCCTGGAAAGCACCGTGGTGCTGCAGGGCAGCGCCTCGGACAAGGACCTGATGCTCGAAGAGAACATCGCCGATGCCGACATATTCCTCGCCCTGACCAATGATGACGAGGCGAACATCATGTCGTCACTGCTGGCCAAGCGGCTCGGTGCGGGCAAGGTGATGACGATCATCAACAACCCGGCCTACGTAGACCTCGTGCAAGGCGGTGAAATCGATATCGCCATCAGCCCCCAGCTGGCTACCATCGGTACCTTGCTGGCGCATGTGCGCCGTGGCGATATTGTCAGCGTGCACTCCCTGCGCCGCGGTGCGGCAGAGGCCATCGAGGCTGTGGCACATGGCGACTCGAAGTCGAGCAAGGTGATCGGCAAGGCCATCGAAGATATCGCCCTGCCGCCGGGCACCACCATTGGCGCGATCATCCGCGACGAGCAGGTGCTGATCGCCCACGACGACACAGTGATCGAGTCGGGTGACCACGTGATCCTGTTCGTTGTGGATAAAAAGCACATTCGCGACGTGGAGAAGCTGTTCCACGTCGGCTTGAGTTTCTTCTAGGGGAGGCGGGCATGCGCGAATCGCTGGAGAAAATGCTGGCCAAGGGTGTGGATAACCCGCTGCTGCGGTTCGGCCTGGGCAAGGCCTGGCTGGACGAGGGCAACGACGCCGAAGCGGCAGTGCACCTGGCCAGTTGCGTGGCACAGGACCCCAAGTATTCGGCAGCGTGGAAGCTGCTCGGCAAGGCGTATCAACTGCAGGGCGACCTGACGGCGGCGCGCAAGGCCTGGGAAGACGGGATCGTGGCGGCGCAGGCCCATGGGGACAAGCAGGCCGAGAAAGAGATGGCGGTGTTTCTCAAGAAGCTGAATAAAGCCTGAAATGCCGGGGCTGCTTTGCAGCCCATCGCCGGCAAGCCGGCTCCCACAAGTACAGTGCAGACCTCAAGAACTGCGCGTTCCCTGTGGGAGCCGGCTTGCCGGCGATAGGGCCGGTAAATCC